>CAYVBC010000005.1:20624-26360 GCA_964449545.1 uncultured Clostridia bacterium
TATCTGGGGCTCCCCCTGGAAGACGCGCCGGTACCTGAAGACCATGTGGTGGTCCGGATCGAAGCCGGAGACATGAAGGGTGGTCACTCCGGAATCGATATTCCTCTTGAAAAGGCCAATGCCATTATTGTAATGGGAAGGGTGCTGAGGGAAATCTCCAAGTCGGTTGAATTCCTTCTGGCTGACCTGAAGGGCGGTAGCGCTCACAACGCCATCCCCAGGGACAGTGAAGCGATGATCTGGGTCCCCTCGGGATCGGTTGACCTGACGCGGAAGGTTGTGAAAGAGTTCCTGGCTGTTCTGCGGCATGAATTTCACAGTACGGAACCGGATCTATCTCTCAAAGTGGAGACCGTGGATTCCCCCGGGAAGGTTGGCGCATTTACATCCATGAGTACCACAAGAGCGATCCAGATGGTGCTGGCCATGCCTCATGGGGTGGCTGCGATGTCAACGGATATCGAAAACCTTGTGGAGACCTCGAACAATTTCGCCAATGTCAGTATCGAGGACGGGGAGCTGAAAATCCTCAGCAGCCAGCGGAGTTCCGAGGTGTCTCGACTGGAGGCGCATACGGCAAAAATCGAATCCGTTTGCCTGCTTTCCGGTGGACGTGCGGAAAGCGGAGACGGATATCCTCCCTGGCCTCCGGATATGGAATCACCGCTGCTTGCCCGTAGCATCAAGGTATATAAAAAGCTGTTTAATAAGGAACCCGTGGTGGAAGTGATCCATGCCGGCCTCGAATGCGGCATTATTGGTGACCGGAATCCCGGAATGGATATGATTTCCATCGGCCCAACCCTCAAATACCCCCATTCTCCGGATGAAAAGGTCTGTGTCAGCGATATCGGGAAAATCTGGGATTTCGTGGCCGCGCTTTTCAAGGATCTGAAAGAAAACGGCTGATCATCAATGGGCGGCGAGGGTATTCCCGACCCGCCCCTTAATTTTTTTTCCTTTCACGCTGGCGGAAAAAATTCAGCGCCAGATTTCGAATGACCGGGCTGGCATTTTTATTCGCCTTGAGCATTTTCAAGTCCCTGTCATGCATTTTTTTTATGAATCCCAGGGCATCCTTTACGGGTGTTTTGGGGTTGTTTAACAGCTCCAGAATGATGTTGTAGTTTTTGGTCCATTCCCGGTTCTGCGCCACCCGGCCAATGATATCCCTGCCCACACTGCGGTTACGAACAATGAGCAGCACTTCTTCTTCTCCGATTTTCGGACTCTCGATAACCGCCTGTGCGACCATTTTGTTGGCGTCCTTGATCAGAATCATGCGTTCACCCTTGCTTCCGGTCAAGGCCAGTTTGACGCGTTCTGAAACGGTCATGAGGTTGATGCGTTGCAGGGTGGTCAAGGATCGTTGCTCCACCAAGTCTTCCAGCTCTCCGTCTTCTTCAATGGAATCCTCAGTGGTGACTTCTTTGGCGATGATTTCCCGGACCTCTTCGGTAATGGCTTCCGCCGGAATTTCTTCAACCGGCGCTTTCTCTAAATAGTCTTCCTGTATTTCCCGTATTCGACTCCGGATAAACGCTCCCGCATGGGAGTTGGCCGTCATTTTTTCCAGAATCTGAGGATAGGCGATCAGCTTGATCTGGTTGCTCAGAAGAGCTTCCAGCATGGCTTCATTGCCATGGGTTGCGATTTTCTCCAGGAATTCCGGGGGAAGAGCCTGGTTGTGAATAACTCGGGTAAGGGTCTCCGGGTCCTGACGGTTCAGGGCGTCAATAAGGATGTAATACGCGACGCGATGGTCGCATTCTCGTTTTCCCACATAGTTGTTCTTGGTTGTGGAAGAGATGTTTGCCAGTTGCCGAAGGGCACGGGGTTTTGTGTCCGCTCCCTTGAGCGTATATACGAAGGCTTCCAGAAACTCCTCTTCGGTGAGGGGAAGTTCCCGGTTGAGCAGCATTTCGATCAGGTCGTTGCCGGCTTTTCCGGAAACGACCTGGTTAACCAGGGGATTGTGAGAGAGAATGGGACTCATTTGAATTCACCATGTATGGGGGCATGGGTTCCGGTCTGAAAGTGACTGGATGGATCTGTTTTTCATAGCGAAATTCCGGTTTGTTGTTTACATTGAGTTGAACCACGGAGGGATTTCCCAGTGTGATCTGCAGGTCATAGCCACGGATTTCCAAATAATCTCCAGCCTGGAATACCCTGGACATTTCCGTGCGCCCGCTTCGCTGAACCCGGGCCCAGCATGGTTGAGAGAATCTGGCCTTGAAGAGTACCGGCGGAGAAATGGCATTGGAGAATTGGCTCCGCAGCTCCAGCCAGCGGGGAAGTGTCTGGGAGCGAGCGATGGCGATCGGGTCATCAGTAATGAAATGAGGCCAATCGGGTTCAAAGATGGCACCGGTTTCAACGGGTGGCGGACTTTTCAGGATCCAGCTCCGAACCGATTCCAGCTGATTCCCCAGAAGCAGGTAAGCGATGGCGAGCAGAAGGATCAGAAAAAGTATGATTCCAAGGCGCCTGCGTTTTCGGAAGCGGTAATACTGCAGTTTCTGAAGGGTTTTTCCGGGTGAAGGGTTTTCTTCAATGGAGATCTGCCGCATCTGTTCTGAGTGCGCGATCAGGAACTCCTCCGGCTTCTGTGAGATGGCCCGAAGGAATTCGCGAATGAAATGGTTGACATAAAATTGACCCTGAATATTGGAAAAGTTACCCGATTCCATCTCTTTCAGTACACGAAGGGAGATTCTGGTTTTTGCGGATACTTCCTCCAGCGTCAATCCTCTTCGAATCCGTTCCGCCTGAAGTGCTTTCCCCAATTCCACCATGATACGTATATTGTAGAAGGTAAGGACAGGAAGTCAACAATTTTCTGGTTCCTTCTCCGGGGGAATTGCCGGGTTACTGGATGCGGGTGGAGCGGAAACCCCTCCCCAGCACTGCGTAAGTGTCGAAGATTACGACAAAAGCATCGGGATCCGTGGTTTTAACAAATTCTCTCAGTATGGGAATCTGCTTGCGATGAATCACGGACATCAGCAGTTCCCGGTCCCGCTTGAGATACAGCGAACGCGATTTCAGTGCCGTTCCCCCACGGTTCAGGCGGAACAGGATGAAGTCCTCGATGGCGGCTCCCCGGGAGGAGTTGATCAGAACCATTTTGCTGTGGTTCCACCCCTCCAGGATGATATCGATGACCCAGGTGGATATGTACAGGGCGATATATCCATACATGGGGGTTTCCCAGGAGTGGAAAGCGATTCCGGCAGCCGAAATAATGACGAAATCCACTGCAAGAATGGCCATTCCCACTGTCATACCCGTCCATCGGCTGATGGCCTGGCCAAGTGTGTCGGTTCCTCCGGTTGATGCCTTGCTGCGAAAGATGATACCCAGGCCGACACCCATGAAAACGCCTGAATAGATAGCGGCCAGCAAAGGGTTTTCCGTTGCTGAAGAGAGATGCAGAATCTCATGAAAAAAATCGATGCAGAGAGAGGAAAACACCATACCCACAAGGCTTTTAATGCCATAACGGGCCCCCATGACGCGAATTCCCAGAATAAAAATGGGGATATTCAGGACCAGCATGACAATGCCGACGGGGAGTTGGAAAAAATAGTTCAAGACAATGGCGATACCGGAAACTCCGCCGGGAACCAGATGGTGTGGGATCAGAAAGACCGCGTACCCGACTCCCATGATCAGGCTCCCCAGCGCAATCTGCGCAAAATCTCGAATTTCACGGATAACCGTCGGCTTGCTTGGAATTATTTTTGTATTCATCTTATTTCCTTTGATGGCAGGGCTGGAGGTTTAGATTCACCTGCTTGAATCGTGTATTGTATGGGTTTTGTCGATGCGAATCAAGGGATTTTCTCCTTGATTTTTCTTTGATTGCTGAATATAATTGTTGGCAATATAACATGAAGAGAAAAACGGGGACCTGGATTCTTTGGTGTATCTCAGTCGCGATAGCCCTGGGGATTGCCGTGTTTCAGCGAACCACGGGCCCCACCTGGACGGTTCGTGGAGCGATGGAAATTGACGGGAGCACGGTGACATATCGTTTTCTGCGCAGTTCTACGGCTCATGAACCCTTGCCCGTGAGTGTGGGAACCGATCAGTCGGGGTGGAATATCGTGGTTGAGTATCGCCGCCACCCGTCCAACGAACCCTGGCGGCAAATCGTTATGTTGCCCGTCACTTCCGGATATGGAGCCGAGCTGCCCGGACAACCGCCCGCGGGGAAACTGGCTTATCGTGTCGTGGTCGAAACCACTGCGGGATCGACTCCTCTGTTTGAGGATCCGGTCATCGCCCGGTTTAAGGGGAAAGTTCCCCTCTCATGGTTGCTTCTGCATATTCTCTTCATGTTGGCGGGAATTATCTTCTGTATCCGGACCGGACTGGAATCCCTGCGCGAGTCACCGCGGCTGTCCCGTCTGGTGGGTTTGACTCTGGCGGTGATCGCCCTGGGGGGACTGCTGTTCGGGCCCATGGTTCAGAAATTCGCGTTTGGCGATTACTGGACCGGATTTCCCATGGGCACGGATCTGACGGACAACAAAACACTCCTGGCCATCATCTTCTGGCTGGCGGCGTTTTTTCTGAAGCGTCGCAGTCGCTGGTGGGTGTTTGCCGCGGCTTTATTGACAATCACCGTGTATCTGATTCCCCATTCCCTGGCCGGATCGGAGTTGGATTATTCAACGGGTGGAATGAAGAATAAATTTTCCCGTTCCCCAGTCTCCATTTTTGTTTCTCCGTCTCCGGAAACGGGAGATGGCTGAGGCAAATCCTGCTGGAACCGGGGGAAATGTGTTGCTTTACTGTTCCGGTTCCCGACTGATCACTCCCTTGTCGATGAGAAGGCTGACCTGCTTGTTGACGGTTTCGGCGAAGCGCAGGAAGTGGGGAATGGTCATATGGAGATAGGAGTGAACATTGATGATATCCGGATCACGGAGATCACGAATGCCGAGTCCCATGCAGATCTCTTCCGGATTGGTGTTGAAGGAGATCAGGTTGGTATACAGATGTTCCGCCCCGTCGTCGATTAACTCAAAGGGTTCCTTTTCCATAATGCAGTCTCCCGTTCGGCCCTTACGCCGAACAGCTTTTACGCTCCAGTTTCTGAAGCAGGCTGTATAGACGTTTTTCCGCATCCGAAAGGATCATGCGGCTGCCTGCCTGAGTGCGGTATGCGCTTTTGATTACGCTCATGTCCACGTTGAATCCGATGTGGCGGAATGCATTGCGAATGCGGGGGTTGCCATGGAGAAGGGATTCATAACTGATGACAATGCTTTTGGGGATGTTTTCATGAGCGGCCACGAGGGCGTTGTTGTTGGTGAACCAGTCCAGCTTGAAACTGGAGATTCCGCGTCGTAACATGCTGCTTTGAACGTCCGCCGGGTGTCGGAAGATAAAGACGACACGCATGTTCTTGGCAATATGCTTGTAAAAGAAAATAGATGGGATATGGACGATTTTCAGGCCGGATAACCCCTTTGTCTGGTTCAATTTCCGCACGACGCGGTTCATTACGGAGATGTTTTCAGGAACCATGGCGTGGTCAATCAGGTTTTTTTCAAGTTCCTTGGCTTCAGAGAGTTCAAAATATCCATCCCGATTGTACTGATCGGCTTTGAGGTCCGAGGGGAACTGGACCCCGGCACTTTCGACCAGTTTGCAGGCCAGAGAGGTCCCGCTTCTTGGGTGCCCGGCAACAAAAATGCCGTTTTGCAATACAATGGGTTCCTC
>CAYVBC010000006.1:0-25722 GCA_964449545.1 uncultured Clostridia bacterium
TTTCTTTAACCACCAGTTGCCAGCTCATAGCGGCCCTCCTTTTTCAGACGCGTGATCAGCGGATCTTCCATACCCAGTGCGGCGAAGGCATCCATTCGTACTTCACATGCAGGACAATGTCCGCACGGAACTTCTCCCATACGGTAGCAGGAGACGGAATGGGAGTAATCCACGCCCAGGGAAATCCCCAGTTCAACAATTTCCCGTTTTGTCATCGCCACCAGGGGCAGGTGTATTTGGAACGGATCCCCGCTCCTGAAAGCTGAAGTGCCGGTGTTAATTGCTGATTCCATCCGTGCCGCGAAATCCGTCGTCGTATCCGGATAATCGGGTGTGTCAATTCGGTTGAATCCAGTGACCAGGTGACGGATTCCCCGTGACTCCGCGTACGCAGCTGCCAGGGAAAGAAAGATCCCGTTGCGGAAGGGCACATAGGTATGGGGCATTCCCCGATCATCCCTGGAATCCGCCAGAGAATCAGGAATCCCCTCATCCTGGTCCCCAATCAGTGGGGACACAACAATCCCACCCAGCGGCAGATTCACCTGTTGATGGGGAATCCCCATCGCCATTGCCGTGGTTCGGGCGAGATCAACCTCCACTCTATGGGTCTGTCCATAGTCCACGATCAGCGCCACGACGGAACCGAATCTCTTCAGCGCCCAGTGAAGGGCCGTGGTGGAATCCAGACCGCCGGAAAACAATACCAGTGACGCGGGTTCGTTCATGCTCCCATTCTACCGCTTTTTTCGCCCCGTGCCAACCGTTTCACTCTGTCTTCCTCGGTTGATTCACTCCCGGATTTGGGGTAGAATATCGGTCGAGAAGGAAAAATCCTGAGGAGGAAACCATGGCATATAATCTGCGCAACAGACATTTTCTGAAACTGCTGGATTTCAGTCGCGAAGAGATCGCTTTTCTGCTGGACCTGGCGGATTCTCTAAAACAGGCCAAATATACAGGCAGTGAGAAACCCCGCCTTTCCGGGAAACAGATCGCACTTATATTCGAAAAGTCATCCACTCGAACCCGTTGCGCGTTTGAAGTCGCCGCACGTGATCAGGGCGCTTTCGTGACCTACCTGGGGCCTTCCGGATCCCAGATCGGGCACAAGGAATCGATGAAGGACACGGCCCGGGTTCTGGGTCGCATGTACGACGGCATCGAGTACCGGGGCTTCGCCCAGGCGATCGTCGAAGAACTGGCCCGGTACGCGGGGGTTCCGGTCTGGAACGGTTTGACCAACGAATTTCATCCCACCCAGATACTGGCCGACTTCCAGACCATGAGGGAACACGCCAAACGGGAACTGAGCGGTATCACGTTCTGCTACCTTGGGGACGCTCGTTTCAACATGGGTAACTCCCTGCTCGTGGGAGGCGCGAGGATGGGAATGGATGTCCGGCTGGCCGCTCCCAATGCCTACCAGCCTGACCCTGGATTGGTGGCGGATTGCCGACGAATCGCCGCAGAAACCGGTGCCCGGATCACCATTACGGATGACGTTGACGTCGCGGTCAAAGGCGCGGATTTCCTCTACTCCGATGTCTGGGTATCCATGGGAGAGCCGGAATCGGTATGGGAAGAACGGATTCAGGCACTGAAACCCTTCCAGATCAATGCTGCCGCCATGGAGAAAACCGGAAATCCCGAAACCCGTTTCATGCATTGCCTCCCCGCCTTCCACAACCGGGATACCCGCATCGGGGAAGAGATCTTTTCCAAGTACGGCATGAACGGCATGGAAGTCACGGAGGAGGTGTTTGAATCTCCTGCGTCCATCGTATTTGATGAAGCGGAAAACCGCATGCACACCATCAAAGCGGTGATGGTGGCCACGCTTGGGGACTGACCCCGGCCCCTTCATCCTGTCCGGGTATGGGGGGGGATTTTTCCCCCTCACCCTGGACGGTATGGAACCATGACGAAAGTTCTCCCATATTTCCGCCGATTCCGTTCATATGTGAACTCTTTCAGGGGGAAAAACGCCTATGTGGACCACAATATCACCATCAAAGTCGAGCACACCCACCGGGTCTGCCGCCACAGCTTCCAGATCGCGCGTTCCCTGGATCTTTCCCACAAGGACCGGATTCTGGTGCTTCTCTGTGCCCTTTTTCACGATATCGGACGCTTCCCGCAGATTGTCCGCTACAATACGTTCAACGACCGCAAATCCGAAGATCACGCCCATCTCGGGGTCCGTGAAATCAAGGCCCGGCATCTTCTGGACGGGTTGGGTGAGCGGGAACGCCACGCCATCCTGACCGCCATCATACTGCACAACCGGTTGCACCTGCCCCCGGGTCTCTCCCCGCGGTACCGGTTCCTGTGCAACGTGATCCGGGACGCGGATAAACTCGACATCCTGGATGTACTTATCGGCTACTACCGTTCCCCTGAAAACGGTCTGAATCCAGCCCTTGACCTGGAACTACCCGTTGGGGAATCCCTGTCTGCCCGGGCCCTTGACAACGTCCTTTCCGCCCGCTCCGTCAATATGGAGAACGTCCACTCCCGACTGGATTTCCGCCTGCTGCAGGCAAGCTGGGTCTTTGACATTCATTTCGACTATTCAATGCGTCGGTTGATGGAATCCGGGCAGATCCGCTGGTTGCTGGATCAGCTTCCCCCCAACCCTCAAACCAAAGCCGCGACGGATAAGATCAATCTCCATATGAAGGAATTTCGTCCGTCATGGAATACCCGGGAAGGCTGGGAATCATGAGTGGCTGGTTTTCATGATCTCCATCCATAGTGAAACCGCTTCCCGGAGATCGTCAGCCACATATCCGGGATGAATCCCGGCCTCTTCAACCCGATTCGATTCAGATTCTCCATACCCGGTTCTCACCAGAATGGTCCGGCACCCTGCCGCGGCCCCCGCCGCGATATCACTGAGCTTATCTCCGATCATAACGGATTTTTGCAAGTCCAGGTCCATCTCCCGCGCCGCGAGCTGCAGCATCCCCGGAGCCGGCTTGCGCATCGGGCTGGTCTTCACATATCCGGGCACACTGCCTTCCGGATGAAAGGGGCACCAGTAGAAGGCATCAATCCTGGCCCCCTCGTCCATCAGCCTGGAACGAATCCATTGATTGACCGCTTCCACCTGTTGGGACGTACAGATTCCCCGAGCCACCGCGGATTGGTTCGTGACCACAACAACTGGGATTCCCGCGTCGTTCAGACGCCGGATCGAAGCCGTGGTAAATGGGTAGATGCAAATCCGGCGGTGATCACAGGGATATCCCCCATCCTGGACAATGGTTCCATCCCGGTCCAGAAATGCCGCGGACTTCATTGCATCCCGCCGTCCCTTTCCCACAGGCACTGCTGGACGCCCAGTGCCACTTCATCAATCGTGATGGCACGCATGCAGGAGTGGTGGTCACAAATCCGTCTGCTGCAGGGCGCGCAGTTCACCGGATGATGAATCACAACCGTATCATCCCCACCCCCGGGATGAGCCCGCTGTGGAGGTGTTGGCCCGAAAAGGGCCACCAGCGGCACCCGCAGGGCCGACGCCACGTGCATCATTCCCGAATCGTTACTGACAAAAGCGGAGCACAGAGAAACCGCCGCGATGGATTCCGTCAGGGACATGGACGCGGCCAGGTTAATGACCCTTCCGGAAGTACCGGACGCGAGAAGGTCCAACCGGTTGAAGTCTCCAGGTCCTCCGAAGAGAATCACCAGGGCACCGGGAATTCTGTTTTGCAGAACGCGGATCAGTCCCATCTGCAGGTCATGGGGCCACTCCTTGGCCGGGCCATAGGCCGCGCAGGGGGAAATACCGATCCATGGGACCCCCTCATACACACCCATCTCATGCAGGCGTTTCCGGGCATTCTCCACCGCGACCCCGGAAATATTCAGTTCCGGTCGGATTCCGTGTTCGGCCTTGAAACCCAGTTCCGACGCGGCCAGGTCCATATACGCATCCACCTGGTGCTCCCTTTTGCCGGGCCATGGGATTGCGTTTCGCAACATCATCCCGCGACAATCACGACTGTATCCGGTGAGATGAGATACTCCCCCCATGCGGAATGATAGTGCGGACACAAAAGAGTTGGTAAAGAGAAGCCCCCGCCGGGCATGAGATTTGCGCAGGGGCCGCAGGGCCTGGAATTCAGACCGCCAGCCGGAACCAGCCGGAAGTGTGACCACGGTGAAGGCCTCTTCCGGGGAGATCAACGGGGGAGAAAAAAGCTGTGCCAGTTGGCCGCGAGTTACCAGTAGTACCTGGTCTTTCGCATACACACGCCTCAGCGCGCTCAGGGCAGGCTGCGCCATTATGCAGTCGCCGATCCAGTTGGGCGTGCGAACCGCCAGGGTCATTCAGTCGCGGGTTGGACCTCTGTGCCCTCTTCGGACACTTCCAGTTGCGGCGCGTCCTCTTCCGTGGGTGTCTCGGCTTCAGGTTTCACATCCTTTTCGCCCACTTCAACGGCCTCACCGGCGGTTTCGGCCTCTGATGCATCCTCCGCTTCAGTTTCCACTTCAGTTTCCGCTTCAGTTTCATCACCGAAAATAGAGAGGTCCGGCTTACGGGGAGTGCCATCGGTAATCTCGAAATCAACCAGTCCCAGCTTAATCTCTTCCAAAGCGATGGTCAGGGGATTCTCCGCTTCCATTGGGATCCGCTTACGGCTCCCTCTCAGAAGTTGTTTGGCTCTCTTTGCAGCCAGCAGCACCAAGCGGAATTTACTGTCTATATTTGTACTATTTTCCAATTCCGTCCTCCTATCAATCGCTCAATTCAGGAAATTTCCGGCCAAATACCGGAAAAGGACCACAATGACTCCATGAAAACCTTAAAATTATACCAGATAAGGGGAATCTGCGTCAAGATCTCACTACCACTCCCGGTAACTACTGCCATCCAGGGCTTTCTTTTCCGACTTGGAGTATACATCCCAGATATTTTCTCCTCCCCAGTCCGTCGAATCCCGCTTGTCCTGGTAGGAGCGCCGGCCCCACTCCAGGCTTCCGGTCATGGGGTCCCGGGGAATACGTCTCAGAAAACGGACAATCCGACGTTTCCCCTGTTTATCCTTGTATTCGAGCCCTTCCACCAGATCTTCCAGCTTTTCGGGCAGGAAATACCGATCACTGTCCATGGAAATCTTCTTTTCCCTGGCAAAGTCACGATATTCATCAATGGCGGAACGCAACTGGCGCAGACTGCGCCGAAGATCTACTTCACGACTGCGCTGCAGAGAGGTCTGCGCAACGGGTATCGCCACCCCCGCCAGAACGGCGATGACGACGACCACCACGATCAATTCGACCAGGGTAAAACCCGATTGCTGTTTCATCTCCTCCCACGGTCACGGCCATCGCGATTCCGGTTGTCCCGGCTGCGGTTATCCCGCCCGCGGGAATCACGACTCCGGCTGTCCCGACTCCGATTGTCCCGGTCCCGGTTGTCCGGCGCGTCATCACCTTCAGCCCTGGGAGGTCGGGGTTCCAACTCCTTGATGCTGGCTTTGACCCGGCCGTCACGATCCACATGAATCACCTTGACCTTGATCTCCTGGCCGATCTCATATTCCATGTCATGGATGCTGGGAATCCGTTTGTGGGAAATTTCAGAAATGTGCACCAGAGCGGATGCGCCATTGAGAATATCGACAAAAACGCCGTAGTCCTCGATCCGGGTGATCTTGCCCGGATAGACCGTGCCGATTTCCGGAGACGCGGTCAAACCGTTGATCCGTTCCTGAACCTTCTGCCCCACTTCGATGTTGGGCGCGGCAATGGTCACCTTGCCGTCATCGGTCACGTTGACTTTGACACTGAAGGTGTTGGTGAGTTCCTTGATGGTTTTTCCTCCGGGTCCGATGAGGTCGCGGATCTTGTCCGTATCAATCTGCATGGTGATCATGACCGGAGCGTATTCGGACAATTCTTCAGCCGGTTTGGAGATGGCTTCGTTCATGACACCGAGGATGAATTCTCGAGCCTGGCGGGCCTGGTCGAGCGTGGCGTCAATAATCTCATCGCTGAGTCCATCGATTTTAATGTCCAGCTGAACGGAGTTGATCCCGTTTTTCGTACCGGCCACCTTGAAATCCATATCGCCGAAATGATCTTCGAAACCGGCAATATCCGTCAGGACCGCGAACTGGTCACCTTCCTTGATCAAGCCCATGGCGATTCCGGCCACGGGGTTTTTCAGGGGAACGCCCGCCTGCATGAGGGCCAGGGAGGAGCCGCATACCGTAGCCATGGAACTGGAACCGTTGGACTCCAGTACATCGGAGACCACCCGGATGGTGTAGGGGAACTCTTCCGCATTGGGAAGCATGGGAAGGATTCCCTTCCAAGCCAGGTTACCGTGTCCAATCTCCCGGCGACCGGCTCCACGCAGGAATTTGACCTCCCCCACTGAAAAGGGAGGGAAGTTGTAATGCAGCATGAAGTGACGGAAATTATCGGATGACGTCGCGATATCGTCTATACGCTGCGCATCATCTTCAGAACCCAGGGTGACCGTGGCCAGCGCCTGGGTTTCTCCGCGAGTGAATACAGCGGAACCGTGTGCCCTGGGCAGGACACCCAGTTCCACGGAAAGGTCACGTATTTTATCCAGGGCCCGTCCGTCATTCCGTTCCCGCTTCTCGAGCAGGCGTTGGCGGAACATATCGTGCTCCAGAGTATGAAAAGCCCGCTTGTACTTGGCAACGGGTTGATCCTCTCCCAGTTCATTGAATACTTCGTCCTTAATGGCCGTGATCTCTTCGCGGCGACGGGAACGATCGTGGATAAAGATGGCTTCCTGCAACCGGTTTCCGCAACGTTCACGCAGCTGGGTCAGAATCTCCGCATACAGAGTATCGGGTTCCACCTTGACCTTGTCCGGATTGATCAGTTCCCGCTGCGCCGCACAGATTTTCTGGATGACCTCCTTGGCCAGGGCGAGGCCCTGTTTGAGGAGATCTTCCCCGAACTCCGCGCCATCCGCTTCCATCATGACCACATCATTCTCGGTTCCGGCCACCAGCAGAAGCATGTCAAAATCCTTCTCATTGATGTCGTCACGGCCCGGGTTGATGTGGAAGCTGCCGTCCAGTCGGCCGATTTTTACGGCGGCCACCGGTGTGTCGAAGGGGATGGTGGAGGACATCAGTGCGGCTGAAGCACCGGTTATGCCCATTGCATCGTAGTCCACGCTGAAATCAGCACTCAGCAACATGGCAATTACCTGGGTTTCGTTAAAGAATCCTTCAGGGAAGAGGGGGCGGATGGGGCGATCAATCAGTCGGCTGAGCAGAACTTCCCGCTCCGAAGGCTTGCCTTCACGTTTGAAAAATCCGCCGGGAATCTTGCCTCCGGCATATGTGTTTTCGCGAAAGTCCACCATCAGCGGGAAGAAATCCTGGTCCTCTCGGGCCTCGTTCTGCATATTGGCCGTGACCAGAATCCGGTTGTCCTTATAGGACAACAGGGCCGATCCGTTGGACTGCTTAGCCCAACGATGGGTTTCGATTTTTAAAATATTTCCGTCTAGTTCAATCTCTATGGTTTTTTTCATTATTTTCTCCATGAAAAATAGTACGCAACGAAGTGCGTAAAAGGGGTAAAAGTGTCAAATTTTATTTTCTCAGCTTCAGTTCCTTCAATATCTGGCTATACCGTTCAAAATCGGTATTTTTCAGATATTTCAGGAGCTTCCGCCTGCGCGATACCAGGGACAAAAGGCCCCGGCGGGAATGGTTGTCTTTTTTATGGGTTTTGAAGTGTTCGGTTAGATTCTTGATCCGTGTGGTCAAAATTGCGATCTGCACTTCAGCGGAACCCGTGTCCTGGTCAGTTCTGTGGAAACGGGAAATCAATTTCCGCTTCTCCTCAATAGTAATGCTCACAGTATCCTCCTGATTTTTTTTCTTCGTAGTCGTCACGCATATTGTATCAGAAAGGGAGGTCAAAGTAAATGCGACTGAACATTTATGCTATCCGGGGAGAGGCCGGACATCGATACGGCATATCCATCGCCTCCGAATCTCAGGCAGATTATGGTACACTACCCTGTTGCGCATTGAAAGAGCCGCAGAGGAGGAAACCCTCTCTCCGCTCATTCCGTATGCACAGCTTTATGGAGGCCTGAGTCTATGATCGAAGTTGAAAAATTAAGCAAGCGTTTCCGCCTGACCCGCAAACAGAAAAGGGAAATGGGCATCACTGGAAAAGACCCCTATATCTGGCCCGTCAAGCAAATCAGTCTGACCTGCCGACCGGGACGTGTGTTCACCCTGCTGGGCCCCAACGGCGCCGGAAAAACCACCACCCTGCGCATGATCGCCACCATGCTTCGCCCCACTGAAGGTGCCATTCGCGTCAATGGAGTGGACACCCGTCGTGAGCCTCGCAAGGTCAGATCCCGCATCGGTTTTCTGACCGGCACAACGGGTCTGTACGCACGCCTGACCCCCAATGAGCTGGTGCGTTACTACGCGGACCTGAACGGAATTTCCAGTGAGGCGTTCGAGAAAAACCGCAAGTCTCTTTTCGATCTGCTGGACATTCATCCCTTCGCCGGACGTCGGATTGCCAAGCTTTCCACGGGTATGCGCCAGAAAGTATCCATCGCCCGGACCATGATTCATGATCCGGAAGTGGTTGTGTTCGACGAACCCACCACCGGATTGGACGTCATTACGGCCCGGGCCATTATCGAGTTGATCCGGCGCTGTCGGGATGATGGAAAAACCGTGATCTTCTCCACCCACATCATGGGAGAAGTCACCCTCCTCAGCGACGACCTGGCCATTATTCATAATGGAAAGCTCCTGTACAACGGAACCTTCCAGGAATTCCACACCCAGTCTCAGTCCCGCACCATTGAGGACGAATTCATCCGCCTGGTTCAGGAGGCCTGACATGAAAAGAACAGGAATCATATTTAAAAAAGAGCTGAAAGAGACCCTGAGAGACCGCCGAACCCTGCTGGTGATGATCGTCATTCCACTGCTTCTCTTTCCCATCCTGCTGACCATATCCACTCGAGTCATGATGAGCCAGCAGAAGGAAGCGAAGGTAAAGGAACTAAAACTGGCCCTGATCATGAACGACAATGCCCCGGCCTTTCCCATTGAACTGAAATCCGATAAAAAGATCCGGGTGATCACGGATATTCCCGAAGATAAGATCGAGGCTGAGATTCGAGAAGGTACCCTGGACTTCGGCCTGGTATTCGCTTCCGATTTTGATAAAAAAGTGGATGAAAACACATCCGGCACCGTCCGTTTTTACCTGAAGTCTTCCCGTGAAACGGAATTGACGGCCAAGCGGATCCAGGTCATCCTGGACCGTTTCCAGGAGAGCCTGCTGACCGATCGGCTCGAACGCATGGAGCTGGACCGCCAGGTATTCAAGGTGATTACCATAGACAAACACGACATCGTCACGGTGAAGGAAAGGATCGGCGAAGCCATTGGCGGATTCCTCCCCTACATCTTCGTCATCTTCTGCTTTGCCGGAGCCATGTACCCCGCCATCGACCTCGCGGCGGGAGAGAAGGAACGTGGCACCATAGAAACCCTACTGGCCTCTCCGGCCACCCGCCTTGAGATCGTGCTGGGAAAATTCGGCGTGGTGTTCCTCACGGGGCTTGCCTCCGCGGGGGTATCGATTCTGGGGCTCTGGCTGGCCATCCAGCGAATCGAAGGGATTCCGGATGATCTCCTGTCCGCGTTGATGAAGATCATCGATATCCGTTCCATCCTCATGATGTTTTCCCTGCTCATTCCGCTGTGCATGTTCTTTGCCGCCGTACTGCTCTCCATCTCCATCTTCGCCCATTCGTTCAAGGAAGCCCAGAACATCATGACCCCCATGAATATCCTGGTGATCGTCCCCGTCTTCATCGGCCTTCTTCCCGGCATTAAGCTCAACGCGCTGACCGCCTGGGTGCCGGTGCTCAATGTCTCCCTTGCCACCCGGGAAATCATCTCGGGCAACATCAAACCCCTGCTGCTGCTGGCCGTGTTCGTCTCGTTGACCCTCATTGCAGCGGCGAGCCTGATGTTCTGCACCCGCTGGTTTCAGAAAGAAAACGTGATTTTCCGCGCCGGTTGACCGTCAGACGATCCAATCGTTGACGTAGTTTTCGTCCGCGGGAACGATGACCGGGAAAAAGCCGTCAAAGGGGAGCAGTTGTGCCGTACGCTCCCCCTGCCGTCGTTCCAGGTAGAATTCGAACAAGTCCCCGATCCCGAAACCCAGGGATTCCAGATTGAGGCCACATTCGACCACCGCGCCGATGGCGACTTCTCCATACTCGATGGGGGGCGGTAGTTCCAGGGTCCGGACCTTCCCCCCACTGCGCCGGAAACCGATCCTCAATCCCTTTCCACCGGGGAAGTAGGTGTCCGCGCGGCCTTTCGTGTCAATACGCAGAAAGAATCGTCCGGGCCCGAAGCCGTACCGCAACCCGGTGACCACGGATTCCCCCGAGTCCATGGCTCCGCGTCCGGAATGGATATTCAGCTGCCCGGCACCCAACCACTCAAAAAAGTGAGTTTCACGACCATCCAGGGTCGGGTTCAGAATTCCTTTTGGAGAGGACACGGGTTCCGCTCCGGGAGGGGTGTCCGCGCAGACGGGACGGAAAAGATCCTCCGGGGGCTCACACCCCGTCACTTCGTAAATTCGCTGCAGGTTCAGACGAAACAATCGATCAAAGAGGTCCAGATCCGCGGTGTGGTGTTCCGGTCCGAACCACCAGAACCAGTCACTTCCCTGTGCCACATCCAGGCATTTCCTGAGTTCACGAATCTGATCCGCCGACAATCGTTCCCGCGACGCCTCAAAACACTCGCGTGCCTTGCGAACCAGTTCCCAGCCACGGCGATCGCTCTCGTCACCGATCCAGATGTCGAAATTCCCGCCGATCCAGGAACCGGGTGCCAGGGTGTTCAGTCGCTGCGCGTCCATTTCCGCGGCTTCCGACATCGTCACGGCCTCAATTCCGGGGTCCGCCTGCAGGCGCCCCAGCAGTGCTCGAAGGAAGGGGCGACCGTCACCGGAAAAGTGTTCCCAGGGATTTTCTCCATCCAGTATCACGGGGACAACGGGCGTCCCGGAACTCTCAGCGATCTCATGCAGGCGAGAAATGAAATCTTCCGCGGCCTGATCCGGATCCATGCTCTGGTATTGGAACCCGATACGGTCCGAGAGATCGTGATCGCGGAAAAAGAGGCGGATCCGCGAATCGCGCAGGGTCCAGGGATGGTATAATTGCGCATCACGACGCCCCCCCCAGTGTGGATCTCCATCCCGGTTCAGTGAACGGGCCAGGTTGATCTCATCACTGGCCGTCCAGCGGACACCCAGATCCTCCATGAGGGTCACCACCGCCTCACTCAGAGAACCCTCCGACGGCCAGATGCCCCGGGGACGTTTCCCGAAACGGATCTCCATGAAGTCAAGGGCACTCTCCAGGTGGTGTCGGGCATCCTCGATCCAGTGAAAATCCAGTTTATATGGAGGCAGTTGGGGATTCGCCACCCGCCCCACCTGGGGATCCATCAGGATCGGCAGAATGGAGTGAGTGAAGGGTGAAGTCGAGATTTCAACACCCCCCGCTTCAGAGAGCTCCCTCCAGGCGGGGATAATCCGCTCCAGAAGGTGGGATTGCGCCCCTTCCATAATCCGCTTATCCGCTTCGGAAAAGTTCCGACCCTTTTCCATCAGGTATTGAAGCTCCCGGTTCTCCCGGCGCCAGTCCACGTCAAACCAGGTCAGGGTGGACCAGACCTGGAGGTCTCTCAATTCCGAGGTGGTCAAACCGGAACCGCTCCGGGCCTCTTCCCGACGCGCCAGAAGCTCCGCGTACCGGTCATGAGGGTGGATCATATTCCCATGTGAAGCGGAAAAAAAATGGCGGATCATGAATGCCTGGTCGCGATCATCCAGCTCCGCCGCGGGCTTTTGAGAAATTTCCTGGAAAGCGTCCTGCGCTCCGGCCAGGCATTCTTCGATCTGTTCCACCAGTGAGGGCACCAGATTGACCGTGGTGCGAACCTCCGGGAATTCTTTCAGCACCCGGGCTATACCCAGGTAATCCTTGAGTGCGTGCAGGCGCACCCAGGGCAACTCGGGCCGATGGGTCCGGGGGTGGCGGTACACGGGTTGATGCATATGCCACAGCAGAGCGACGCGAACCATGGGAATCGGCTCAGTCGCCCTTCTGGGACAGCTCCACCAGGACGCCGGACAGACTCTTTGGATGCGCGAAGGCGATCCGGGCTCCATGGGCACCGGGACGGGGTTCCGTGTTGAGCATCCGTACACCCTTTTCCTGCAGGGAATCAATCTGTTTCCGGATATCATCCACCTGGAAAGCGATATGGTGAATCCCCCCGCCCTTCTTCTCCAGGAAAGCGGATATGGGAGATTCGGCGTTCAGGGGTTCAAGCAGTTCGATATGGACCCCATCCACATTGAACATGGCCACCCGGACCTTCTGTTCAGGTACCTCTTCCGTTCCCAGGAACTCCAGCCCGAGCACATCCCGATATCGTATGATCTCACTCTCCAGATCCGTCACCGCAATGGCGATATGGTCGATCTTCTGAATCATCTTTTCCTCCTGACTTGCAGTTCCCCATGATACGGAAAACCAGTGATGAAATCAACCGCCCGGGTGAACCCTGCCACTTCGGTTCAATATTTGAAATAATTTTCTTTTTGTCACATAATAAAACCAGAGTGATCAATTTCAGGAGATTTTGGAATGAAATCAACAAATGTTCCCAACATCCATGTATTATTTGAGCACATTTCACGATTTATCACGGCAGCCCCCACTGACCCCTTAAAAGAGGTCAACTGGGCGGAATTGCGTCAGCTGCATGACACCGCGACCGAATCACTGGTTCACCTGAAAAACATGACGCTGCCCCCGGAAATCGTAAAAGGCGACCCCTCCTGCCCGGGAAGTCGCCCCAAGCAATGATCATCTCATCATCCTGCCCGCACCTGAAAACACACCCCTGAATCTGGATCACCTGACTTTTTCACTCACCCAGCGTTGCAACCTGAAATGCACCTATTGCCGCCTGCCCGGTAAGGGGGCCACAATGACACTGCGGACCCTGAGACGGGCGGTGGATTTTTTTGTCCCTTTTCTCAATCCCGCCGCTTCGATCAGTTTTTATGGCGGTGAACCGCTGCTTTCCTTCAACCGGATTAAGGCGGCGGTAAATCTGATACTGAGCCACCCGGATTTATCCGTGAAGCCACCGGAATTCTCCCTGACGACCAACGGAACCCTGATAACCAAAGGGATCGCAGACTTTTTTGATCGGCATGGATTCACAGTTCTTTTCAGCTGGGACGGCCCCCTTCAGGAGACCCAGCGTGGCGCCGCCGAACAGGTATCCAAAACCCTGGATGAATTGAAAAATAGGACAGGAATCCGGTTGGAAACAAATACCGTAGTGACTCCGGAGTCCGTACACCGCCTGTCCGAAACCATGCGGTTTATTTATCACCGGGGAATCCGTTCCCTGCATTTTTCGCCGGACAGAAGCGTGGAGTGGTCCGACAGGGCACTCGAGGAACTGGACTCCCAGCTGAATATCATCAATAAATGGATGGAGGGCCTTAAATCTTCCTCGGGTCCTCCAGTAATCACACTACATCCCCGTTCGGTTGCCGGCCCCTTTTTTTGCCCCGCATCGACGGATCGTTTCTCCATTTCCGCCGCCGGAGAAGTGTGGGGATGCTTCCGCTTCCATGATTACTTTGATGACGGTCAGATTCACATGCAACGAGAACGTTACTGCTTGGGTCGCCTGGAAAACTTTATCGAGCATTTTCCCTCATCGTTGCTGGATCACCGGAAAACCTATATGCAGCTGCGACCCGCTTACTTCATCAATTCCAAGGGATTGTGCCTGGATTGCGCCGATGTGGATTCCTGCGATGTGTGCCCTGTCCCATTCGGAAAGGGGATCGTGGGTCATATTCCCGAATCGAACTGCCGTATTCAGACCATACTCAGGCGGAGGCGCGAAGAAAATCGGTCAGAATTGAAGAACGGGAAGGCGACTACATCCGGTTCATGCGACTGATTCTCTCCACCTCACGTTGAGCCTTTCTGATCAAGAGGGGATCCATTTCACTTTCTTTGGAAAGCGCTATGAAAGTCTGGTACATCTCCAACGCTTTCCCCTCCCATCCAATGGAACGGTAATCCTCTGCGATCAGGTAGTGCGTCATCACAAAGATACGCCCGTATTGAAGCCGACCGTAGTTCAACGCGATTATCCGGCGAGAGAATTCAATGGCTTTGTGGATATTCCCGTTCCTGCGATATGCTTTCGCCAGGGCGCTGAAAAACAGAGCATGATTGTCTCCACGGCCACTCTGATTACCCAGAAGAGTCATCGTGGTTTCCAGATGGCTCAACACTTCGGTTTTCTTTCCTTCAATCTCAGCCAGGCGCGCGGCCAGATAGTGATAGAAACCCAGATGGGAAGTTCCGAAATGTTTCGCGGGCAGGTTCCCAAGAATTTTTAGTGTTTCCCGCGCGGAATCAATCCGCTGCCGGAACAATTCGACCTCTCCGTGAATAACCAGTGTTTTCGGCGTGGTGCATTCCCAATCCCCTTTTATCGCCTTGGACAACCGATCACAGACATCCCGGGAGGGTGGTTTCACCTCGCAGCGAGCAACATCCTGGTAACATCTGCGCAGCATGATTTGATCAGACAGATCCACTCGGCCGAGGGCCTTCATACGAACCTCGGCCTGCTTCAGTATCTGGTCCGCATGTGAGAACTGTCCCTGTTCGTATGCCAGGTTGGCCATCCATATGACCCCCTGTGCCTGTACCCAGAGATCATCCTTCTCCATGAGTCGGTGATAGTTCATTTCCGCGGCTTTCCAATCCCCCATGAGCTGGCAGATATTTCCGCTCTGAATGAGATACAAGGTGTTCTCTGGATCCTGGTTCAACGCGATCCGGATCTGCAATCGTGCTTCCTCCAACCGATTTTGACATGTCATAATGACACTGGTCCAGTAGTTCAGGAATGACGGATCGCTTGAATACCGTGCATGCTCATGTAATAATCGCAGGGCCTGAGGGTATTCTCCCAGAACCCGGTTGATATACAAAATATTCATCAGAGCCAGGCGGTGGTCCGGATAATCCTTCAACACATGCATAAATCGCTGGCGAGCGGATTCCAATTCACCCAGATTGCGAAGCATTGAGGCGAGATAGATTTCCGCCTGGTCATCATCGGGGTAGATGTCCAGGATTGAGCGATATATGTCCGCCGCCTGCCTGAAGTCTCGGTGAATCACATAGGCCGCGTATCCACGGATCATCAGTTGTTCCCTGTTTGAGACCCGGTTCAAAAGCTGCAGCGCTTTGTTGATGAAACGCTTTTCCTTCTCAAAGTTATCCATATACCCATAACTTTCCGCCATGGCCCGGTACGCCAGGGCAAAATCGGAATCAATGCGAGTGGCCTTGGCATACTCATCCACGGCCTGAGAAAAACGTCCCTTGCGAAACAGTTGTTCTCCGAGAATATAGTACTTCATGGCTTCCGGCGAGGAGGTCGTGATCTTGCCCACCTCCCGGTCAATATCACGCTGGAGGTCCCGGGGAGAGAATCCGAATCGGAGTTTGATCTTGCGCGTCAACTCATCCACCACCGGAAAAAAACAGGTCTCTCCCCTTCCTTCAGCGGACTCTGAATACTGAATTTCACCGGACCGGGGATTCAAAATCCGTACATTTACACGGAAACGATCTCCCGCCCGGGTATAACTGCCCAGTAGGACATGATTGAGTTCAGTCAATTCAGCCAGCTTGCGCAGGCTGGCGGTTGAGTAAGGTGAATTGTCCTTAATCTTGATGCGCTGGAGCAATTGCTGGATGCGGGTTTCCGGTATGACGCGAAGAAACCTGGATTGAGCCAGGTCGGTAATCAACAGGTCGGGAAGAGCGCTCCGCCAGCGATTCAGTTCCGGGTCTCCCGTCTCATTTGAAAAATTCAGTACCGCCAGGGAGATTCGCTCCGGTTGATCGCCCTTCCCCGGGCTTCGGGAAAGTTGAAGCGCAATCAGCAGGGCCAGCATCGCCAGCAGACCCACGCCCACCATCCATCCGCGTTGTTTCCGGATCTTCACCATGACACGCGACCCCAGTGGCATCGTGGTAAAACGGCCGCGCATGAGATCATTCCGCAGATTTTCCACTTTCGGGTAGCGATCTCCGGGTCGCTTTTCCAGACAGCGCAACACAATTTTTCGCAGGAAAGCGGGGATCATCTCTTCCTCTTCACGGCTGAATTCAGGTCGTCCGCGCACATGCTTTTCCAGGTATCCCACATCCGATTCAGCAAAAAAGGGACAATGGCCCGTCAACATCTCGTAGAGGATCACGCCCACCGAATAGATATCCGCCGCTGCCGTCAATTTCTGACCCTGCCATTGTTCAGGAGGTATGTACTGGGGAGTTCCGATCAGGGTGCCGGAAAAGCTACCCTCAACCGCCACCAGTGATTTTGCAAGGCCGAAGTCCGTGATCACCGCGTCCCCATCCTCGGTAATCATGATGTTGTGCGGCTTCAGGTCCCGGTGAAGAATACTGTGCCGGTGTGCTTCATCCAAACCATCCAGAATCTGCGTCGCGATACTGACCACGGCATCCAGTTCAAGGGGACCCGAGGAGCGGATGATATCCTTCAGATTCTCCCCTTTCACGTACTGCATGGAGATGAACTTGACACCTTCGGCCTCGCCGAAATCATGGATCCGGACCACGTTCTTGTGAGAGATCTCACGGGCCAGGAGGATCTCCTTCTTGAACCTTCGGATCATTCGCGGATCATCCAGATACTCCGGACGGATCATCTTCAAAGCGACAATCGTACCCAGTTGAAGATCCTCGGCCTTGAAAATCCGCCCCATCCCGCCGCGCCCGATCTCGTTGATGATTCGGTATCGGTCCGCGAAATCTCTCCCTGGCTGCAGGGGAATGTCGTATTGTCCCGGAGGAAGGGTTCTTGAGTCCGGATCCCCTCTCCCGGGATCATGGTTCAGTCCCTGACCGCAATGGCGGCAGAACATACTGTCCTGCGAGCAGTCATTTCCACAACGGGGACACTTCACGCGTTCATTTCCTCTGGTATTTTCACAATTCCTCTTATTCCCTGAGTATCATTACCGGGGGAAAAAGTCAATTTTTGGACCCGGCGCGTTGACTTTGGTGACTATTTCGGTTATAATTACATCATGATCAGATTTTCTCACAGTTCACGCCAGACCCGGAAAGCCATCCTTTCCCTCATGACGGCTTTTTTCATTTTACTCACTGCCGCCACCTGCCGTACCGCCGACACCACTGAATCCATGATGGCATCCATCGAGCAGCAGGTTTTTCAGTTGGTCAACGAATACAGGGCCCGCTTGAGTCTTCCGCATCTGCAATGGAATGATACTCTGGCGGATATTGCCCGGAAGCACAGCCTGAACATGGCCCAGGGCGATATCCCCTTCGGCCATGACGGCTTCGCTCAAAGGGTCACGGAGGTTACCGCTCAAATGGATCCCAGCACCGTGTCCGAAAACATCGGCATGATCTCCAACCTGGACTCACCCGCCCAGGCGGTGGTGAACGCATGGGCGAAAAGCGAGACCCACGCGAAAAATCTGATCGGTTCTTTTCAATTGACTGGGGTGGGCGCGGCAAAGCGCGAAGGAAGCGATGTCTGGTATCTCACCCAGATCTTCGTTGAAACCCGTCACTGAACCGGATTCTGATCCCCCGGTCCCTCCCCCTTTTCATCTCCACTCCCCTCATCCGCGGAATTGGACTCATCAATAAGGCGGGCAAATTCAGTTTCCAGTTTCTGAAACTCTCCCTTCTGATGGTTGAGGATTTCCATACATTTCCGTGCCGCTTCCAGGGCCTCCCGGGTCTTTCCCAGCAGATCGTCGATCCCGACCTCATCCCGGTTCAGGGAATCAGTGATGGCTTCCAGAACGGCAAAGTTCTTTTCATAGGTATCATTTTTCGTGCTGCTCATTCATCCTCCTTGCGTTCAATCCATTCCGTTCCGTCAGCAAAACGCAAACGCGCCCGTTTCATGGACCGGAAAGATGCCGCGGTTTTCACCACCCGTTCCCGGGGATCGAGGGTAAGGGTGAATCCATATTCAAGTATTCGGTCCGGATGGCTCGCGCGCGCCAGGTCCCGGCGCGCGTTCACCGCCACCTGGCCACGATCCAGGCAACGAAGGGACGCTTCCCTCACCTGGCCGCTCATTCGGCGTAAAGCCGCGACAGACTCTCCATTCCGCCTGAATCGTCCGGGGAAATCGATCCTTCCGGTTGTATGAACCAGGCGAAGGGCCTCCCGCTTCCGGATGGACCTGGAGCGATTCATCCACTGGGAGTTGAGTCTGAGCAGATTCGTCCGGTGAGATGCCGTCAGACGCAATCCCTCCCTTTGAAAGGACCGCATGCGGTCGGAAAACGTCATTCCTGCCAGTGTGAGATGATGGAAGACCTGCCTGGGGATCTGGCGCGAATGGGAGCGAACCCGCTCCGTTTCCAACTGATGCCTCTCCGAAAAGCGATCCACCAAGCGATGCACCTGGTCCCCCAAGCGATCCTGAAGGTTGACAAAACGGTCGCGGAAAAACCCCCCCATCCCGGACGGAGTGGAGGGAGTAGGGGTAAAGTGGGAGCAGATCTCCGCGGCGGATCGATCTTTCTCGTGACCGATGGCTGTTAATACAGGTATTGTCGCCCGGCATATACGCGCGCAGAGGCGATAATCATTAAACACGGAAAGTGACTGTTCGCTGCCCCCTCCCCTGGCTATGGCCACGACATCGGGAGGCTCATCCATTTCGTTCTCGAAATAGTCCAGGGTGGCGATCACTCCGTCCACGGCGCGGCCGCCCTCCATTCGCGTGTCCACGAACATGAAGTCATATCGACTTTCCAGGGGAGAAAGGCCCGCTCTGATATCCCGCACCGAGGTCCCCAGGGCCGAAGTGATGAGGCCCACACGCCGGATCAGCATGGGCAGTGGCAATGATTTCTGCAAATCCAGCAGTCCTTCACGTTTCAGCCGATCCACGGTGACATCCCGCTGGCTGCGCAATCTTTCCCTCGTGTATTCCGGAAGAATATCCACTACCCTCAAACGGACATTCACCGTGTATTTCAGCGACAAGGTGACTTCCACACGCACGAATACAGGTAAATCCTTTTCCAGCCCTTCCGCCACTCCCGTACCCGCCAGTTTATCCCGAATCCGCTTCTCCTCCGCGGTTCTGATTTCGGAGGAAAACACCATATCCAATCCATCAGCCTCATCCCGGAGGTCAAAATAGGTGGCCCAACGATAGTTTTTAGGTTCCGAAGCGATTATGCCGCGCACCCAGATCGTCGCCGGCAGGTGAAGCCGAATCAGGTTGTGTATCCGTTCCCGCAATTGAGATACGGAGAGTGAATCGGGAAATTCTCCGGAGGGATGAGAATCCGGAACCGGTTTCTCGACGGGAGTCTCCTCCCCGGCTTGAAGGCGCGCCATCTCCCCGGACACGTCGGTACCGGAAAAGTCCCAGCTCTTCTGTAACGGATTCCAGCGATACCCGTGGAGCTTCAATTCATCCTTGATGGGAAACGCGTTGAAGACGTGGATGCTGTTTTCATCAAAGGCCACCATCACCTCAAAACCATGAATGATCAGCTGGACGCGCTTCATTTTTTCACTATACCGGCTTCTCCCGCTCTTGACAACCCCGCGTTGCAAGGTGGCCGGAAATCTGCTACAATTCCCTCGGTCCCCTCCCGATTCACCGGGCACAGGACCCGGGAAAACATCGTCAATGACCTCACACCAAACAACCGTATCGTTCACCAGCCTGGGGTGTTTCAAGAACACCGTAGACACCGAAGTACTCGGGGGAATGCTGACCTCTCTGGGTCTCCGCCCCGTTTCCCCCTATGAGGACGCGGACTGGATCATCGTGAATACCTGCGGATTCATTCAGTCCGCCAAGGAAGAAAGCATTGACGAAATCCTCTCGGCGCTGGAAAAGAAGGAAAACAGCACCACCCGTCACGTGGCGGTGACCGGATGTCTTTCCGAACGGTACGGGCAGGAACTGAAAGAAAATTTTCCGCAACTGGACGTGGTCTGGGGTGTGAATGACCCCCTGGGACTCGCCCGCTTTATCGCGGGAAAATCCAGGGAGACGTACAGAAGGGAACCCGATTTTCTCTACGACCACACCCATCCCAGGATCATCACCACTCCGCCCAACACCTCCTTCATCAAGATCTCGGAAGGGTGTGATATGAAATGCTCTTTCTGCGCCATTCCCATGATTCGGGGGGCCTTCCGCTCCAGGACCGTGGACTCCGTCGTACAGGAGGCCGTCGGTATGCGCGAACGGGGAGTCGCTGAGCTCAACCTCATCTCACAGAATTCCACCCATTTCGGCCGCGATCGAGGGGGGGAATCGGAACTTCCGCTGCTGTTGAAATCCCTCTCTCCGCTTGGATTCGACTGGATCCGGGTACTCTACCTCATGCCCGAAGCCGTTACTCCTGAGATTATCGCCGGCTTCCACACCCCCCATGTGCTGCCCTATTTCGATCTCCCGTTTCAACATGTCTCCGCACCCCTGCTGAAACAAATGAACCGGGGAGGAGATTCCGCTTCTCATGCAGCGTTGATCTCCAGGATCCGCGGGGAATTCCCCGATGCCGTCATTCGCTCCACCTTTATCGTGGGGTTTCCGGGAGAAACCGAATCTCAGTTCAACGAACTCTGTGATTTCGCCCTGAATACCGGGATCGAACACTTCGGTGCTTTCGCTTTTTCTCCGGAGGAGGATACCCCCGCCTTCGATCTGGAGGGCCGCCTGGATCCTGAGGAGCTGGTTCAACGCCGTGAAACCCTCATGGACATTTCCGATGCCAATCTGGAAGCGTTCAACCAGCGTATCCAATCCACAACAACTCACTTTCTTCCCGCCGGTCCCTCTCCATGGGAGTCCGGTGCCACTCTGGGTCGAATCGAATCCCAGGCACCGGAAGTGGATGGATTCACGGAAATCCATGCCGATCTGCCCGCCACCTCGCGCCCCATCCCCGTGAAAATCACCGGATACCGTCAAAACATACTTCAAGGAGTCACCCAATGAAATCCCTATGGTACCTCATCGCCACTTTTTTTCATGTGGGGCATCTGCCCATCGCTCCCGGTTCCTGGGCCTCCCTGATTACCACCGGGGTACTCTACCTGGTGGGCATCACCCTGAACCCCCATCCACTCTGGTTGATCCTGTCCACCATTCCAATCTTTCTGATTGGGATCCCCGCCTCCACCCATACGGAGGCCCGCTTGGGCAACAAGGATCCCCGACCCGTTGTCATCGATGAAGTACTCGGGCAGATGATCTCCCTCTGGTGGGTTCCTGTCGCTCCTCCGGCATTTCTGGCCTCATTCATCCTCTTTCGGATTTTTGACATCACCAAGCCTTTCCCCGCCAACTGGGCGGACCGCAATATGCCCGGTGGTCTGGGCATTATGGTGGACGACCTCTTCGCCGGCCTGTATGCGCTGGGAGGAGTCCACCTTCTGATTCATTTCAACCTGATTCCCATCTGATCGAACCACTGACCTCTATTCTGGTTGCAATTATACTGCGGGCTGTTTTATACTATTCTTCAGCTTTTATCAGGAGGTTACAATGAGACGCACATCCACATTCATACTGTCCGGAATTCTGCTTCTGGGTTCCATCCTTTCCGCCGCGCCCGATGAAGACAACAAGGTCCGTTACGTTAAGGCGAAATCGGACAAGGTTATTGAACAGATCCGCAAGCAGTACATGGAAGAGGAGAAAAAGGGCCAGGCCGCCACACGGGAGATCCAGAAGCGCCACCAGGATAAGAAAAAACAGGCGCGGATGGACCGAATCCAGATGAAATCCGATTTCAGCGGCGTCATGCCACCCGCCTCTCCCGAAGCATTCAAGCAATTCTTCCATTTTCCACCTCAGGCACAGTATTTCACATCCACCTGCTGGAGCTTCTGCACCACATCCTATTACGAGAGCGAGATTCACCGCCTCACGGGCAAAGAGATAAAACTTTCTGAAATGTGGACGCCCTATTGGGAACTGATTGAGAAATGCAGGGGTTTTATTCGTGAACGCGGCAACTCCTACGTGGCCGGCGGCGGGGAATCCAATGCCTTCTCCCGGATCTGGAAAAAGCACGGCGTGGTACCCGCTGAAGCCTATTCCGGCCTCGTTCCGCCCAATAAAAAACATAACCATGTATTCCTGATGAAGGAGCTGAAAAGTTATCTGGACTACATTGAGGAAAACAACCTCTGGAATGAAGAGGAGAACCTGAAACATATCTCCTTGATCCTGAATCGTCACATGGGCGCTCCCCCGGAGACCTTCACCTGGGAAGGCCGCGAGATGACTCCCCTGGAATTTCTGAAAGAGACCGGCCTTCAGATGGATGATTATGTTTCGGTCATGTCCACCAGCCGGGTCCCTTTTTTCAGTTTTCAGGAGTTCAAGGTTCCGGACAACTGGTGGCACAGCAAAGAGTACCTGAACCTTCCACTGGAAAATTGGCTCGCGGTAATCCGCCGGGCCGTGAAAAACGGTTATACCGTGAATATCGGCGGAGACACTTCTGAACCGGGAAAATGCGGAGAGAAAGACCTGGCGTTTATTCCAACCTTTGATATCCCCACCCGCTATATCAACCAGGACGCGCGTGAGCTCCGTATTTACAACCACACCACCCAGGATGACCACGGTATCCACATGGTGGGATGGAAGCGCCACAAAGGATGGAACTGGTACCTGATCAAGGACTCCGGCCGTTCCGCCCGTAAGGGCCGATTCGACGGATACTACATGTACAGGGAAGATTACATCAAGTTGAAAATGCTCACTTTTACCATCCATAAGGATATGTTGAAAGAGGAACTGGAAAAAGTCGGCAAATAGGAAGGGCATTCCCTTCCCTGCGCCCGTGGCAATACATCGGCCCATGGGTTGTAATTCCGGTTCGTTTGCTGTATAATCTCACTCTTATCGCCAGGAGGAACCCGAATTGTCCAAGGTATGTGAAATCTGTGGAAAAAGGCCGGTAGCCGGCAACAACGTAAGCCATTCTCATAAACTCACCAAGCGCCGCTGGTTGCCTAACCTGCAACGAATTCGCGTTGAAGTGGACGGAAAAACCCGTCGGATGCGTGTGTGCACGTCCTGCATCCGATCCGGGCGCATCCGGAAAGCCATCTGATTCCCGGCGCAGCCGCCACCTGTCGGCCTCCATCTACGCCATGCACACCAAGCCAGACGCGTCCGGAAGGTCTGTCTCCCAGATCCCCTTGAGGGACACCCGTCGTGTGGGCGTCATCGGCGGCAGGGAGCCGGATCCCGGATCCCTGAAATATGCGGAAGAGATGGGCAGATTGATTGCCGTGAATCGCTATATCCTGGTCAATGGCGGGCGGGGCGGAGTCATGGAAGCATCGGCCCGGGGAGCACATAAAGCGGGTGGATTCGTTATGGCGATTCTGCCCGGCCACGATCGGTCTGAAGCCAATCCATGGGTTGACCTCGCCGTTCCCACCGGACTTGGCCTCATGCGCAACGCGCTGGTTGCATTGAATTCCGACATCCTGGTGGCCATTGACGGAAGTTATGGAACCCTTTCGGAAATCGCATACGGACACATGTTCTCCATCCCGGTTCTCGGCCTGGGAACCTGGGCAGTCAAAGGCGTTGTCCCACACCAGACCCCGGGCAGTGTACTCAGCGCCATACGAAAGTACTTTGAAGGCTAACAACTACAGAGTCACCATCCATTTTGACGGCACCGGCTACTCTGGCTGGCAATATCAGAATCCCCAGACTCCCACCATCCAGGGTGAGGTGATGCGGGTACTCCGCACCATCGCCAAACGACGCGTGGTGGTAACGGGCAGCAGCCGCACCGACGCCGGGGTCCACTCACGAGGTCTCGTGGCCAATTTTCACCTTCCCATGAACATCCGGCCGGATTCTCTTCAGATGGCCATGAATTCATTGCTCCCCCGTGAAATCCGCATTTTCGATTGCCAGAGGGCGGCCCCGAAATTCAACGCCCGCTTCCAGGCCCGCAGCAAAACCTATGAATATCGGATTTTCCGGGGCCCCTTCGTATCGCCGTTTGACTGCCGCACCGTAACCCACATTCCCCAACCTCTCAATATCCGCGCCATGAAACGGGCGTTGCGCCACTTCCGGGGAGAAAAGGATTTCACCTCATTCACTTCGGATGTGGATAAAAAAAACAAAGTACGCTCCATCACCCGGATTCGCATGAAAGTGCGCCATGACACCATTTTTCTTACCGTCCAGGGGCCCGGTTTTCTTCGCTATATGGTTCGAAACATCGCCGGAACCCTGATTGATGTGGGAAGGGGGAAAATTACACCCCGGGAGATTCCCGCAATATTTGCAGCCCGTGACCGACGCCGCGCCGGACGCACCGCACCGCCACAGGGACTCACTCTGCTGCAGGTGGATTACTGACCCCCAACGCTCTTTACTCCCCGGGGGGAATGTCCTATAATCAATCCATGAGAGTGTTTATCGGAATCCAACCCGACGGAGATGCTCACAGGGAACTTGAATCCGCCTCAGCACCACTGCGTCGGGATTTTCCCGACCTGCGATGGGTACCGGCAAAAAACCGTCACCTGACGCTGAAGTTCCTGGGGGAGCGAGAGCCTGAAGAGGTCACCGAACTGCGCCGGACACTGTCCGGAACCCCGCTCCCAGTCAGGGACTTCGCGCTCACCATCCAGGGGTTGGGTGGATTTGGAGGGAGAGACGCCCTTCGTGTCCTGTGGGCCGGAGTCTCAACGCCACCGGGGCTCATTACACTTCATGACTGGCTGGAAACACAACTGGAAAGATTGGGAGTGCGACGGGATCAACGACCCTTCCACCCTCACATCACGCTGGCACGTATCGACCGGCCTCTGAATACCGCTTCGCTGCACAAACGCCTTGACTCCTGCGGAAACTCAGTCATGGCCACCTTTGCAGTTTCCAGGTTCCTGGTTTTCCGCAGTCGCCTTACACCGGACGGCCCCATCTATTCCATCCTGGAGGAGACCCATCTTAACCACGCATGAAATCTCATTCCTGATATTTTCCTACCTCCTGGGGTCCATTCCCTTCGGGTACATTCTGTGCCGTTTTTCAGCTCATGCGGATATCCGCGATGAAGGCAGCGGCAATATCGGGGCCTCCAACGTCCTGCGAACCCTGGGCCCGCTGGGCGGTTTTTTTACTCTTCTACTGGATTTTCTCAAGGGATTCCTCCCGGTATACTACGGGACCCAGCATTTCGACTCTCCCATCCTCCTGATCGCCGCCGGTTCGGCCGCGGTTCTCGGGCATATTTTTTCGATATTTCTGGGCTTTCGGGGAGGAAAAGGCGTTGCAACCTTTTTCGGAGTATCGGTGGCATTTTATCCCTTTTCCGCACTGATCTTTCTGGCCGGGTTTTTCGCGGCTTTCATTCGGACCCGCACCGTTTCCGCGGGTTCCCTGACTGGTGTCACCCTGGTCTTCTTTACCCATCTCCTGACCCGTGTCCCCCAGATTTCCATTGTCGTTCTGATACTGACATTGATCATCA
>CAYVBC010000007.1:0-25631 GCA_964449545.1 uncultured Clostridia bacterium
GGTAGAGTTTCCCCCCACGGATATCCGTGGGATAGGGTTGCATGGCCGTACGGAACCGGATGGGCAGCATCTGGTGCTTCAGCATGCTGCCCTTTTTTGAGAATGTGAAAAACTCATAGGAATCTTTTTCACGTTTAAAGGTCAGGACGTAGAGTTTATCGCCTTCCGGGAATACGGATGCCACTGAAGGCCAGTGGCTCGGATACACGGCATTGTCCTTGATGAAATCAAAAAAACGTTTTCGCCGGGGATCGGTACGAACCTCCTCAAGAATCCTCTCTTTGTCCTTGTCCGTGAAGGGAACCCGCTTGTAATCATGGTCTATGCTGTGAACCTTGGTTCCCTCACGATCGTAGACATTGATGACGAACGCCTTCCCGATCATGACGTAGATCCGTTCCCCGTCGGTTTCGTAGGCAGCCTGCTGGTCCAGGATCTTGATCTTTCCACCCTGCAGGCCGGTGGGCATGCGCCCCAGCTCCTTGAGTTTTTTCATCTCCCCGTCATAGAGGTTCACGGTGATATACTGCTGTTCCTCTTCCACCATGACACCCCGCCCCACAAAGCGATCCTTGCCCAGGGGCAGCATGTTCAGGCCGGAACGGGCATTTACCCGTTTCTCTTCGATATACTCACCCTTCAGGGTGTAGAAGGTCACCTTTCCCATGCTGTTGACCACCAGTCTGTCCTTTGTGGCACGCAGAATCAGGAAGGTGTTGAACTCTTTGGGACCCTCTCCCGCTTTGCCGAATTTCTTAACCAGGGAGAAATCTTTGGCGGAGAAAATATACACCTGGGGGAATTCGCCGACGTAAATATAATTCTCTCTCACCACCAGTCGTTCCGGCTTCATCAGGTCGGGAAGAACCGCCAGTTGTTTCGCGCCCAATCCCACACAGGCCACCAGAAGTACGGCCATAGCGAATATTTTTTTCATCCTGCTCCCTCCCTTGAACCCAAAGTCGGAGGGTGCGTGTTCTGCGAAAGGGGGGACTCGAACCCCCACGCCCGAAGGCACCAGATCCTAAATCTGGCGCGTCTGCCGATTCCGCCACTTTCGCATGTCGCGCACACCCATCCGGCCAAGGGGAAAATATCACGGACACGGAATCGTGTCAATATGAACGGGGCCCGGGAAGGAGAAGATCCCGCCCGGGCCCCGGGTTTTTATTACGCTTTATTCTTCAATCTTGAACAATGACTCTTCCACCGGTCCGTTCACCACGATCTCCTTGATCGTGACATCGGAAACGGTTTTCCCTTTTACCGATATGACGGATTTGAAAGCGAAGGGAATGCCCGACACCATGCGGAAGTCGGAATTCACTTCCCTGGCGATACCGGCATTGCCGGGCATCTTGCTCAGTTTCTCTTCCATCTCAACCCGACCGGTTTTGCGGTTGAAGTACAGCTTCACCCACTGGTCGCCGCCCTTGGCGGGGGTGACATAGATCACGTCAAACACCCCGTTTTCACCCTTCATCTCCTTCAGGTACTGGAAATTGTAGGCGTCGGGATTGTGGGTCATATCGTACATGGAGCCGAAGCGATTATCACGGATCTGTTCGGCGGACATGGGCTTGGTCTGCCCCATCTGCGTCATGATCCCTTTGTCTCCATTGATCACGGTTTCGATCTTCATGCCCATGATGGTGATGACCGTGTGACTCTTGTCCGGGTAACTGGCCGTGCTGTCCAGGCCCATGTCGAAGGTACCCTGGGGAACGGTCATCTTCATGGCCGCGATGGTATGCAGAGTTTTCAGCTTCGCGTAACCGCCATACACGGTGGAAAAGGATTTCTTCACCAGGTCCCCGCCCTTTTTCAGGGTCTCCGGAGTCGCGGGGGGAATCTTTTCCTCCACCGGCGGCGGCGGAATTTTCAGATCCACTTTGGCCACGCTGCCCAGCTCACTGAGCTTGCCGTCCAGGTCGGATTCCTTGCCCACGATGAGGATCCGGAAATCATCCGGGTTCATGAAATTCTTTGCCGTTTCCAGCACATCGGCCGCGGTAACGGCCTTGATCCCTTCGAGCATCCGTTGTGAATATCCCGCGGGCAGGTCATAGAACTCCCGCTTCAGCTCACTGTAGAGAATCTTCTCCGGACCGCTGAACTGGAACACGAAAGAGTTGATAAAATAATTCCTGGCATCTTCCAGTTCCTCAGGCGTAACGGGTTCGGTGCGAATCTTATTCACCTCTTCCAGAATCGCCTGGATCGCCTTGATGGAGGATTTTGACTTGGTAAAGGTGTAAAAGGAAGTCATGCCCGGATGGCGTTCCGCGGTGGAGATACCACCACCCACACCATAGGTCAGCCCCATCTGTGTGCGCACCCGCATGAAAAGGCGCGAGTTCATTCCCTGGGAGAAGATGGCGTTGAACACCTTCTGGGCCGGTTCCGCCTTGAGATCCCTGAGATTTCCCAGGTGACCGATGTAAATGGTGCTCTGGTTCAGGTTGGACTTCTCCGCCATGAACACCCGGGCCTTCGCCTTCGCTGGAACGACCTTCGGGTAGGCCGGAACGACGGCTTCTTGTTTCCAATCTCCGAAATGCGTTTCGAACAGGGCTTTCACCTCGTCCAGGTTCACGGGACCGGAGACGCCGGCCAGCATGTTTCCCGGCGCGAAAAACTTTTTATGGCACGCTTTCAGGTCCGGGATCGCTATACCGTTCAGGTGCGCGTACTCCATGACGGCGGCAAAAGGAGAATTCTTTCCGTACACAACCCTTGCGAATTCTCGGGCCGCGATCCCATTGGGTTCATCGTTGCGACGCGATATGGCGGAAGCCATACGGGTTTTAATCTCCTCCATCTTTTCCTTGGCGAAACGGGGATGACGCACCACCTGGGCAAGCGCTTCCAGGGCGGTTCCCAGGTCTTTGCGCAGGCAGGAGACGGTGATGGTGAAGTAATCATCGGAAGCCTGAACATCCAGGTTGATGCCCAGCTGATCCAGGTGAAGATCCAGTTCGTCTCCCGTCCATTTCTCCGTGCCGCCGATGCGCAACAGGTTGGCGGTAATGGCGGCCAGACCGATTTTATCCGCCGGATCGTATACGGATCCGCCTTCCAGCATGATGCGGACATCCACCAGGGGAAGTTTATCGGTTTGCACCACGCGCAGTCGAATGCCGTTGTCCGTTTCCGCCTTGTGAATCCGGGGCAGCGTGAACTGGTTGAGTTCGGGATATTTCAGCTTTTCAAAACCGCGCTTCTGGGCAAATTGGGGCATGGCCAGGCTCAGCACACACACCATTATGATGATCCATGTGAGGCGTTTCATTTGGACACCTCCTCCTGCTTTTTCACTTTTTTCTCTATCCGCGCGATGGAACGATGGTTTCTCACCAGGTATTTTTGCGCCAGTGCGCGGATGTCTTCAGCCGTAACGGCATCAATCTCCGCCATGGCCTTGAAGGTCTCACGCCAATCGCCCAATACCACTTCCGACTGCAGCAGACCCAGCATGAAATAGAGGTCGTTCTGCATCTGACGCATCACGCTCACCTTCATGCGGGTTTTCGCGGACTCCAGTTCCTTCTCCGAAACGGGGGTCTTCTTGAGGTCTGCGATCTCCTCTTCAATGGTCTTGAGGAGTTCATCCGTGGTTTTTCCACTGTTGGGCAGGGTAAACACCAGGTAAAGGCTTGGGTACTTGTTACCCGGGAAACCCGCCATGGAACCCACGGCCAGGGCGGACTTGTCCTTCTTCACCATGCGCTGGTTCAAGCGGGAGCTGCGACCGAAAGTGAGGATGTAGTTGAGCACCTGGAAGCGGGTAAAGTCGGGATGGCGCACGGAGGGGATATGGTACCCCAGGATGAGCCAGGGTTGACTGTCTTCGAAAATGGTGATCGACTTTTCTCCCAGCTGGGGTTTTTCATCGGTAAAAACCAGGGGATTCCGCTGTCCGGGTCGAAGTCCGGAGAAATACTTCTTCGCCATACGCTTCAGCTGTTTGACGGTGACGTCTCCGGCCACGCCGATCACCATGTTGCGCGCCGTGTAGTTGCGTTTGAAATAGGCTTTCACATCGGCGCGGGTAATGTGTTCGATATTGCTCATCGGACCCACGATACTGACGTGATAGGGATGATCCTTGAAGGCGATTGCCTGGAGCTCTTCGATGAGTTTCCCCACGGGCTGATTCTCGGTACGAACCCGCCTTTCCTCCGCGATCACGCCCCGCTCCTTGTAGAACTCACGAAAAACAGGGTCCGTGAATCGGGCGGATTCCAGGTAGGCCCACAATTCCAGCCGGTTGGAAGGAAGGCTGTAGAAGTACATGGTGGAGTCCTTGCCGGTTCCGGCATTCATTCCCACCACGCCGTTGCGTTTCAATATTGTGGTTAATTCATTGCTCACCACATGTTTCGCGGCCTCTTCCTTCAAATTTTCCAGTTCCTCTTTCATGCGCTTGATTTCAGCCTCATCAGGGTGAAGACTGTCCTTCTCGGCCATGATGCGACCAAAGAGAGTGTCCATCTTCGCCATGATACGACGTTCTTCCTTGATATTCGTGGTCCCCACTTCACTGGTACCCTTGAATGCCAGGTGTTCCAGAAAATGGGATATGCCGAATATTCCGATCCGTTCATCGGAACCACCGGTATTCACATAGGTCACGAAACTGGCAATGGGCACGGAATGATCCTCCAGCAGGATAAACTTCAGACCATTGTCCAGGGTGAATTCATGGATCTGGTCTTGAATCCTGCCGGCATCAAAATCCGCGGCCGCGAGCCAGGTGGTGGCCATCAGTAGAAGTACCACCAGTGTACGAAATTTCATATCTTCCTCCTTATTTTCGGGGTTCCCCCCCCGGTTTCACTCTCAGTATAACCATCTATTACGGCGGAAGAAGAGAGATGGTTATTCTCCCTTCACTCCCCCTTGATCAAACGTCCTTTATCCAGATTGTAGCGTGTGTCCGCCAGGCCGGCCTGGGATTCATTATGGGTGACCACCACCGCGGTCCTGCCGGTTCGACGCACCAGGTCCAGAAACAACTCGAACACCCGGCGTCCCGTGTTCCAGTCCAGGTTACCCGTGGGTTCATCAGCCAGGATGAGGTCCGGGTCGTTGACCAGGCAGCGTGCGATGGCGGCACGCTGCCGCTCTCCCCCGGAAAGCTGGTGGGGCATGACGCGCGCCTTGTCCGCGAGCCCCACATCCTCCAGAAGAGCCGCCGCCTTGCGGTTCGCGGAATCCCGGTCAAACCGGTAGATCAGGCTGGGGAAGGCCACGTTTTCCAGGACCGTCAGTTCGGGCATGAGGTAATGGAACTGAAACACGAATCCAAGACGACGATTGCGGAATTCAGCCAGGGCTTTACGATCCAGGCCGGAAAGGTCGCGATCCCGGAACCGGATCCACCCGTTATCCGGAGAATCCAGACCGCCCAGAAGGTGGAGCAGGGTACTTTTCCCACTTCCCGACGCGCCGGTTACAGCCACCATGGTGCCTTCCGCCACCTGAATGTCCAGGTCCGTCAGGACCACCAGTTGAGATCGATCAGGCAGGCGGAAACGCTTTTCCACCGATCGGGCTTCAAGTATCCAGTCCGGCATCCGGCTGAGACCAGGGATATCTATTCCTCTTCTTCCCTGACCCGCCCCTCACGAACCGCTTCCTCGACAACCTTTTTCTGCATCTGATGCGGCATGGGATCATAGTGGGAGAACTCCATGAAATAGGTCCCCCGTCCACCGGTGATGGAGGTGAGCAGGGGATTGAAATCCAGCATCTCGGCCATGGGGACCAAAGCCTTGACCACCATGTTCTTGCCCTTGTTTTCCATGCCCTGGATCTTGCCGCGACGGCCGCTCAGGGCGCCGTTGATGTCTCCCATGAACTCCTCGGGAACCACGACTTCCACCTTCATGATGGGTTCGAGCAGGGCGGGTTTCGCTGCCTTCATGGCCAGTTTGAAGGCCATGGACGCCGCGATCTTGAAGGCCATGTCCGAAGAGTCCACGTCATGGTAACTGCCATCGTACAGGTTGACCTTGAAATCCACCACCGGGTACCCGGCAAGAACACCCGTCTGCCGGGCTTCCAGAATCCCCTTTTCCACCGCGGGCACGTAGTTGCGTGGAATGGATCCGCCGAAGATGGTGTCTTCAAAGACGAAATCCTCTCCCCGGGGAAGTGGATCCATCTTGATCAGGACATGGCCGTACTGACCGCGCCCTCCGGATTGTTTCTTGTATTTTTTATTGATATCCGCGTGACCCGTGATGGTTTCCAGGTAGGGAATCTTGGGTGGTTTCATGGTGACTTCCACGCCGTAGCGTTTCTTGAGCCGATTGACCACCAGTTCGACATGCATCTGGCCGTTTCCGGAAATGATGAGTTCCTTGGTGCGGCCATCCCGTTCGCTTCGTACGGTGGGATCTTCTTCCTGGATTCGCTGCATGGCATTGGAGATCTTGTTTTCATCCTCCCGGGATTTCGGTTCAATGGCGAATGAGATGGAGGAGATGGGAAACTTGAATTCAGGGAACCGGACTTTACTTCCCTTGACGCCCAGGGTATCTCCGGTCTGGGTCTCCTTCAGCTTGGCCACGGCCACGATGTCCCCGGCAAAGGCCTGGGGAACATTCTCCGGGGTCTTGCCCAGGAGTAGAAAAGCGTTGCCCACCCGCTCATCGGTACTCTTGGACAGGTTGTAGAAGGTGGAATCGGATTTGAACGTACCGGAAAAAATCCGGAAAATGGTGATTTTCCCGGTAAATGGATCTGAGATGGTCTTGAATACCTGCGCGGTCAGGGGTTCGGACGCCAGGGGCTTGACCGTGCCCTCCAGGGCCGCCACTTCACCGATGTCCACGGGAGAGGGCAGATAGCGCGCCATGAAATCGACCACCTGGTGAACACCGATGTTGGCCAGGGCGTCGGCGCAGATGATGGGATAGATATCCCGGCTCATGATGCCCTTGCGCAGGCCCGTGGTGATCTCTTCAGCCGTCAGGTCTCCCTCCTCAAAATACTTTTCCATCAGGGCTTCATCATTCTCAGCGATCTTTTCAATCAACTCCTCGCGCTTGGACTGAACAAGGTCGGCCATGTCCGCGGGAATATCAACCACGGTGAAAGTCCCCTTCTCATCATCCCCATATTCGTAGGCTTTCATCTCCAGAAGATCAACCACACCCTTGAAGTCAGCGCCCATGCCCATGGGAAGTTGAACCGCCACGGCACTCTTGCCGAAGGATTCCACGATGGAAGTGACGGCCTTGTCGAAATCCGCCAGGTCCTTCTTCATCTTGTTCACCACCAGAACCAGAGGCTTGTTCAATTCGCTCAGGGTTTCATACAGTTTATCAGACTGCACTTCGACACCTTCGACTGCGTTGATCACCATCAGACCGGTTTCCACGGAACGCATGCAAAGCCGGGCTTCCCAGATGAAGTTGGCGAATCCCGGAGTATCGATCAGGTTGATTTTCACCTTGTCATGCATGGCATAGGCCACAGCCGCCTGAACGGATATCTTGCGATCCACTTCCTCTTCATCGTAATCGGTTACCGTGTTGCCCTGTTCCACCTTGCCCAGGCGGTTAACCATGCCTGTATTAAACAGGATTGCCGCGACCAGACTGGTCTTTCCTGAATGCCCGTGACCCAGCAGTGCAATATTTCTCAGGTTTTCGCTTTGTACTTCCTTCATGCCAGTTCCTCCTTGCGGCCGCAGCCGGAAATCCCGCGATCGACCGCCGCGGGACGGGATATGATTATGAACATTTATATTAATTAAAGTAGGCGCAGATGTCAAGGTTGTGTGACTGGGATCCCCGGTTGAAATTTGCATTTTTGGCCCGGAATCAGTACAATGGCGGACGGAGAGGGCAGGAATCATGAAAAACAAGATCAAGCAGTTGATGAAACTCCGGCAACAGAGAGACCTGGCCGGGGGCAGTGACAAGATTGAGAAACGGCACAATTCCGGTAAAATGACAGCCCGGGAACGGCTGGAATACCTGTTCGATCCCGATACCTTCGTGGAGCTCCAGGGCTTCATCCAGCACCATTCAAGCAACTTCGGTCTGGATAAAAAGAAGTTCCTGGGTGACGGAGTGGTAACGGGATTCGGCAAAATCCATGACAAGGTGGTATACGCATACTCCCAGGACTTCACCATCCTGGGTGGCTCCCTGGGCGAAATGCACGCCCGGAAGATCGTCAACGTACAGGATCTGGCCATCAAGGCCGGAGCCCCGATCATCGGTATCAATGATTCCGGTGGCGCCCGGATCCAGGAGGGCATCAACAGCCTGGCCGGATATGGAGACATCTTCTTCCGCAACACCATCAGCTCGGGGGTCATTCCACAGATCTCCGTGATCATGGGTCCCTGCGCCGGGGGAGCCGTATATTCTCCCGGAATCACGGATTTCATTTTCATGGTGAACAAGACATCCCACATGTTCGTAACCGGTCCGGAAGTGATCAAGGCCGTGAACAAGGAAGATGTGACCTTTGAGGAGCTGGGTGGAGCGGAATCCCATGCGTCCATTTCCGGGGTCGCCCACTTTGTCGGCCAGGACGAACCCCACACCCTGGACATGGTCAAGGAACTTCTCAGCTACCTTCCTTCTTCCAATATGGAAAAACCGCCGTCTCTTCCCAGTGAAGATCCCTTCGACCGCATTGAAGACAAACTCAACGAAATCGTTCCCGTCAATCCCAATAAGCCGTACAACATCAAGGAGCTGATCTCCCTGGTAGTGGACGACGGCCGCTTTTTTGAAGTCCATGAAAATTACGCGTGCAACCTGGTGGTGGGCTATGCCCGCCTGGGCGGACGCTCCGTGGGCATCATCGCCAACAATCCGGATGTATATGCCGGGACCCTGGATGTACAGGCATCACTGAAAGGCTCCCGCTTCATCCGTTTCTGCGACGCCTTCAGCATCCCCCTGGTCAGTTTCGTAGATGTCCCGGGATTCCTTCCCGGACGGGACCAGGAGCAACTGGGGATCATCAAGCATGGGGCCAAGATGCTCTATGCCTATTCCGAGGCCACGGTCCCCAAACTGACGGTGATCACCCGGAAATCCTATGGCGGCGCATACATCGTCATGAGTTCAAAGCACCTGGGCGCGGACGTTGTCTTCGCCTGGCCAACCGCGGAAATCGCCGTCATGGGCCCCCAGGGCGCCATCAACGTGATCTTCCGCAAAGACCTGGCCGCGGCCGATGAACCGGAAAGTCTGAAGGACCGCCTGATCCAGGATTACAAGGAAAAATTCGCCAATCCGACCCAGCCCGCGGCCTACGGCTACGTGGATGATATCATCCTTCCCACGGAAACCCGGCCCAAGCTGATCAGCGCCCTGGAATCCCTCGAGCATAAAACCCTCCAGCTGCCACCGAAAAAACATGGCAATATACCCCTGTAAGGGAGGCCCGATATGAGTCGAAAAAAAGTTCTCATCCCCAACCGCGGAACCGTCGCGCTGGATATCATTCAATCCTTGCGCAGTATGGGACTGGAGACCATTCTCCTGTTTTCTCCGGAAGACGCTGGATCCCTTGCGGTAAAGCTGGCGGATCGCAGCTATAAATTCTACTCGTCCCGCCCGGGAGACAGTTACATGGACCTGGACTCCATTATCGAAATGGCCCAGGAACTGAAAGTCGACTACATCCACCCGGGATATGGATTTCTCTCCGAGAACCCGGAATTCGCTGAAGCCTGTGCCCGGATCGGCATTACATTCATCGGTCCCTCATCCGAAGTCCTTCACCGCGTGCGCAACAAGATGGAATTGAAAAACACGGCCCGGCGCATGGGGATCCGCACCGTCCCTCAGTCGGAAATCCTCAACAGCCCCCTGGATATCGAATTCGTCCCCGCGGATCTCAAATTCCCAGTGATCATTAAACCCAATCTGGGTCACGGGGGACAGTATATCCGCGTCGCCGAATTCCGCCGGGACGCCCAGGAAAAACTGCAGCAGATGTTGAAACGCGAAGCGATCCAGAGTTCCGGAGTCTTTCTGGAAGAATTCCTCCCTTTCGCCCATCTCATCGAAATTCCCTTCCTGCGCGACGCGGCGGGGAACATCCTTTTTCTTCCTGAAATTGAATCTTCCCTCCAGCGTCGGTTTCAGAAACTCTACCAGGAGTCTCCTTCCATCAACATCAGCGACGAGCTGCGCCAGTCGATGATTCAGGATTCACGACGCCTGGTGGAAGAGCTCATGTACGTGGGTCTGGGATATGTTGAATTCATCGTGGAAAAAGGCGAGGCCTTTTTCTCCGAAATCAATCCCACCATCCAGGTCAATACCATCATGTCCGAGATGCACATGTCCGCCAACTTCATCAAGAAACAGTTCGTCCTGGCCAACGGCGAACGCCTTCACGATGTCGACGGCATGAGGATCTATGAATCCCGCCACACCGTCCTGCTGGCATCACTGAACGCGGAAAACCCCCATGACGAATTCCGGCCATCCGCGGGAACCGTAAAGGATTTCTTCCATTACGCCACCATTCGCAACGTATTCAAAACCATCCTCTTCGCCGGAGCCGAAGTCTCCTCCACCTACGACCCCAATATCGGCAAGGTGATCTCTTATGCCGTCAAACGCGAAAACGCCATCAACGATATGCGTCAGTACCTGGACACCATTCTGATCCGGGGCATCCATACCAACCTTCTCTTTCTGAAAAAACTGCTTGAAAATCCCCACCTGATCCGAGGTGAAACCAATATCGATTTCCTCAACCTGCGCTTTGAATTCGCCAAGCGCCCCCGCATCGATTCGGAGGTGGAGATGGCCGCCGCCCTGCTGGCGTCGGCTTTTCATGTGGAAAATCGCCGTAAGAATTACAAGGCCCAGCTGGAGCGGATGAAGCAGCCGAACCTGTTGCGGCGGATCTTTCTCGGGAGGTAAGGATTCATGAAATATCGTTTTCAGATACATAAAAACACCTTTGACATTGAAGTGGCACCCAGTTCCACCTTCCAATCCGAAACCAAGGTCCGGGTCAACAAGCAGGTATACCAGATTCAGGCTGGAGAAAGCCGCGATGGTGAAATTCTCTCCTTTTTCGTGGATCGCCGACTGTACCAGATCGAAATCGAGCGCGATTCGGAAGGGTATCCGGCTGGAATCTACGTGAACGATGAATACTATCCAGCCTCCCTGCTGAAAATCGACAAGTTGTTCTATTTCCGTTCCCAGCCTCAGCGCGCGTCACGCTCCGGAATCGTCAAGAGCTTCATCCCGGGATACATTCAAAAGGTGTATTTCGGAGTCAATGACCCAGTGAAAGAAGGAGACATCATCCTGATCCATGAAGCCATGAAGATGGAAAACGAAATCAGAGCCCCCATATCCGGATCGATCAAGACGATGGGAGTCAAGGAGGGCGACAACGTCCTGGCAAACCGCCTCCTGTTTGAAATCGTCTGAATGAAAAAATGTTCGCGGCAGGAGCAGCGACATCATACACCCTGAAATGGAAAAACCACCGGGAAGGATCACCCTCATCGGTATTTTCCTCCTGCTTGGATTCCTGGCCACTCTCCTGCAAACCCTCTTTCTCCGCGAACTCCTGGTGGTGGTACTGGGAAATGAGATTGTTTTCGGAATCGTCCTTTTCTTCTGGCTCATGGGAATTTTCACCGGATCCCGCCTGGGAGGACGGCTGGCGGACCGGATCCCGGCGCCAACGGAATGCATCATCGGGATTCTCCTTCTGCTCGCCCTGCTCGCCCCGCTGGGACTCATCGCAATCCGTCATCTCTTCACGCTGACCGCCACAACCCCCGGCTTATCCATCGGACTTTCCCGCGTGTTCGTGGCCACCGCCCTGGTCATCCTTCCCCACAGCGGACTGGTGGGCGCGGCCTTTCCAATGGCGGTACGCCTGGTACCCGGTATTCTCCCCACCGCCGGTACGGTGCACCACATGTCCACGGTGTACATCGCCGAGTCCCTGGGCTCCCTGGTTGCCGGCGGACTTTTGAGCTGGCTTCTGCTGGGACACTGGCCGTCATTTTCCATCCTTTTCGCGGCCCTGGCCGTTGTGGGGGCCGCGGCCGTGGTCCTGGGCATGCGCGCCCACCGACATGGGTTGATTCCCGCCGGAGCGTTGGCCGTTGTGCTGGCCGTGATCGGCCTGCTGCCGCCGGGGCAATCCCTTGAACAGGCGACAGTGTCCGCCCGCTGGCATGGATTTTCCTCCACCCGGCTCGTGGAAAGCCGCGAATCCCGATACCAGAATATCGCCGTTGGCCGCATGGCCGGGCAATTCAACCTCTACCTCAATGGTCAACTGGCGTCTGCATTCCCCAACCCGGAGAGGCAAAAGATCCTGTCCGCGCGAATCATCTCTCAACACCCTCACCCGAAGCGAATACTGCTGATCGGCGAGGCTGTCAGCGGATTGGCCCAGGCACTCCTGGACACGGATATCCAGGCCATTCACAACGTGGAAACCGACCGCGGCGTGGTCAATACCGTGGAACGCTACCTGTCCAACCGGCAGCGGTTGCGGTTGAAAGACCCAAGATTCCAGTTGCACGTGACCGATGGACGCCGTTTCGTTCAGAAATGGCGGGGACCCCGGCCGCCATTCCCCCCCTATGACATTGTCTTTATCCGCGCCGCGGAGCCCGCTTCCCTGCTGGCGAATCGATTTTACACGGCCGAATTTTTCCAGGAGCTGACGAGGGCCCTCTCCCCAGATGGAACGGTGTGCCTGCGCATCACCTCATCGGACACCTATACGTCCGGAGGAATCGGCGCATACACCGCCGTGATTCACCGGACCCTGAAATCCGTATTCCCCCATGTCGCCGTGTCACCGGGCCCCGAGACATTCCTGTTCGCATCCCGGACGGAAGGCGTGGTCAGCACCAACCCCCGGATTCTGGCGGACCGCTACCGCGACAGAACCTCCCGGGCCGATGACACCCTATCGCTTTTTCGCATCCATTTTCCCGAGCGGCTTCCCGAGAAAATCGCCCATTCCCTGGAGCAACACGGCTCCCGGATCAACAGGGATGACACCCCGCTGGCCCTGTACCACTACAGTCGTTCCCTCGGTTGGATCCACGCGGGAGGCATGCGCGATCTGTTGTCCGCCCTGGAAGGGTTCAATCCGGTCTGGGTACTCCTGATCCTGGCAGTGGGCATGGGTCTCGTGACATGGAGAAGCCGGGGATTGGGGCCCACAATGACTGCTGTATCCGTGGCGGGATTTTCAGGCATGTCCCTGCAACTGCTGATCATAACCCTGGTTCAGAGTCGATTCGGGTTCATTTACCAGTATATTGGAATATTTACCGCCCTGTTCATGGCGGGCCTTCCGCTGGGAGCCATACTCTCCCGGAGATTCCTGGCCGGGGGAATCCGAGCGGGTAAACTCCTGACCCTCTTCCTCTGTGGACTGGCGACCATCTCCATCCTGCTTGGCATCACCCTTCCCCTCGCGGGTCATCACCCCGTTTTCGACCAGGTCTGGATCTCCCTGTTTACCGTTCTCACCGGGGGCCTCGTGGGAGCGGTGTTCCCCGCCACATTATCCATGACTCTCCAGAGGGAATCTGAAAAACCGGGATGGGCATCGGGCCGTGTCAACGCCGCGGATCACCTGGGCGCGGCCCTGGGTGCCCTGCTGGCGGGAACGCTGATGCTGCCCGTACTGGGGCTGAATGGAACCATTGTCATCCTGGCCGGAGTCAACGTAATGGCCGCTTTCCTGTTGCCCATCACTCGACAACACGGAACTTCAGGCAGGTAAGGAATCCACTACCCGGGGAAGATGGGCTCCGATCCTGGAGAGTATCTCGTAATGGATGGTGCCGGTTTTTTCGGCCAGGTCCGCGGCGCTGATCGTTCCTTCCCGACCTTTCCCCAGAAGAGTTACGGGGTCCCCGGACCGGACTTCTGGAATGTGGGTGACATCGGCCATCATCATGTTCATGCAGATCCGGCCCCGGATCGGCGCCTGGATCCCATTGACCATCACAACCCCGGTGTTTGAGAGGCGTCGGTCATAGCCGTCGTAATACCCCACGGGAATCACGGCGATACGGGAGTCACTGAATGCCCGGTACGTCAGACCATATCCAACGGATTCCCCCCGGGACACGGATTTCACCTGGGCCACATGGGTTTCCCATGAGAGGGCCGGTTTCAGCTCCACTTGATTACCGTTTTTCTCTTTCCATGAAATGAGGGTTTCATGCGAAGGCCAGTACCCATACGCGGAGATCCCCACCCGGACCATATCAAAGTGGGTTTCAGGAAAAAGGAGCGCGGCCGCGGAGCATGCCATATGGCGACACAACCCGTGTCCGGCCGGCAGTTCTCCCAGGAGTCTGCGGAACACGTCCAGCTGGGCGCGGGCGAAATCATGACGGGTGGTATCCTCGATATTCGCGAAGTGGGAATAGATTCCACGGAAGGTCAACCTCCGATCCGGTTTCCCCTTCAGCAGATGGATAACTTCCTCCGGTGCCATGCCCAGGCGACGGGTTCCGGTCTCCACCTTGAGGTGGCATCGGGCATTGATGTTCAAACGCCGCGCGGCGGATCGGACCCGAGCCAGGTATTCCAGGGAGGGCACCACCATCTCCACGCCCGCCCGGATCATGGCGTCGATCTCTCCATCCGTGGCCCATCCCATGACCAGAACCGGGCGACGGTCATCCACTTTCAGTACACGGAATGCTTCCGCGGGTGCATCCACCGCGTAATAGGCCACTGAATCCAACTGGCGGGCAATAGCGACACTGGTTTCAATACCGTGGCCATAGGCGTTGGCCTTGACCACGAAGGCCACGGGCCTGCCCGTGATGCGGTGGAACATGCCCAGGTTTGCGGCCAGGGCGTCCGCGTGGATTTTAATCCGTGTCCGCATGACCCTCCACCTTTTCCGATCCTTTCCCGGGGGCTTTCAGCTGTTGGACCACATCCTTGACCTGCTGCATCCGGTCCATGCGTCCCACCAGCAATCCCCGCGGCGTACGGATGACCGCCACATCATCCAGTCCGATAACAGCCACGGGAACGGAATCGGTGGAAAAAACCAGGCAATTGTCGGCATCAATCATTACATGATTTTCATCCGCCACATTCCCGCGAGCATCCTTCCTGCCCAGATCATACACACTGGGCCAGGCGCCCACATCGTTCCAGTCAAAGGCAGCCGGAAGCATATACACCTCGCGAACCTTTTCCATCAGCGCGTAGTCAATGGAGAGAGGCCGGATCTCGGCAAAAATCCCCGCAACCTCCGCCGGGCTCGCGGACGCAAGCGCGGCGTAACGCCCTCCATAATAGGGAGCGTATTGATCCAGAAACTCACGGAAATGGGCCAGCTTGTACGCGAACATCCCGGAATTCCAGCAATACCCGCCTTGGGAAAGATAGCCGGCCGCGGTCTTTGCGTCGGGCTTCTCCACAAACGCCCGCACCGGGAAAAATTCCGTTCCCCCAAGGGTTTCGGCCCGTTCCCGGTCATATCGGATGTATCCATACCCCGTATGGGGCTGGTCCGGAAGTATACCCGCGGTCACGATGACTTTTCTGTCGGCAAATTCCAGGGCGTCCCTCATCTGTGAAGCGAAGGTATCTTCATCCATGATGTGGTGATCCGCCGGGACCACAAGTACCCGTCCATCGGGGTCATGACGGCTGAGTACGATATTGGCCAGGATCAGGCAGGGGGCCGTATTGCGCGGTACGGGTTCTGCAATATAATTTTTCGATAAAAATCCGGGCACGGTTTCGAGAACCCGTTGCCGGTAGCTTTCCTCGGCCACCACGAAAATATGCTCCTCCGGAATAAATTGATTCAGACGCTGAAACGTTCTTGTGATCAGCGGGGTCTCCCCCGCTATGGATAGGAACTGTTTGGGCCGTTCCGGTGTACTGTAGGGCCAGAATCTTGTACCTTGCCCTCCGGCCATGATCAGGGCATAGTTGTGGTTGGTCATGGTTTCTTTTAGCACAGGCCGGGGCGAAACGCAACCGAAGGAATCTGCCTTTACAGTTGATTTTTTTTCTCTCTACGTCTATTATTTTCAATATGAAACGTAGCTTCGTTTTATTGTTTCTTCTGGTACCTCTGGTCCTGTCAGCCGACATCCACCTCATGACCGTCAACGGTCCCATTGATTCCATCAGCGCGGAATATGTCATTGACTCCTTCCAGAAAATCCGCCTGGATCCCTCCCCCCAGCTTGTCATCCTGGAACTGGACACTCCCGGAGGACTGGATACGGCCATGCGTACCATCATCAAGGAGATCCTCAAATCCCCCGCGCCGGTGGTGGTCTTCGTGTTTCCCAAGGGGGCACGGGCCGCTTCCGCGGGCTTTTTCATCACCGTATCAGCGGACATCGCGGCCATGGCCCCAGGAACCAATATGGGGGCGGCCAGCCCGGTCTCCGCCCTGGGACGCAAGATCGATGAGACCATGAAGGCCAAGATCACCAATGATGCCGTATCCTATATTCGATCCCTGGCCCGCAAGCGGAACCGCGATGAAGAGATGGCAGCGCGCGCGGTCAGTGAAAGCCTGGCGTACACCACTGAAGAATGCATTCAGGGCAGGCTGGCCGACATCACGGCCAATGACATGGCGGATCTGCTCAAAAAACTGGATGGGCGCAGCGTCACCAACGCCAACGGTGACACCGTGGTTCTGAAGCTGAAGGGCGTCCCTGTCCGTGTGATGGGCATGAGCTGGCGCCAACGGTTTCTGCGTACCATCACCAATCCGAACCTGGCTTATTTTCTCCTGATATTCGGGCTCATCGGCCTTTACCTGGAGTTCACCCATGCCGGGGCCGTCATCCCCGGAGTGATTGGAGGAATTTCACTCCTGCTGGCATTCATGGCATTCCAGGTCCTGCCCGTCAATTACGTGGGCCTGATGCTGATCATGCTGGCAATCGGACTTTTTATTGCTGAGATCAAGATTCAGGGATTCGGTATACTGGGAATCGGCGGTGTCATCGCGTTCTTTCTGGGCTCCGTCATCCTGATCAGTTCACCCATTCGCGAGATGAGGCCCACCATGAGCATGATCGTCCTGATTACCCTCAGTTTTGCCACCATTGTGCTTTTCCTCACATATAAAGTCATTCAGGTCATGAAACGTCGGGTCGATACCGGCGTGGAGGGTCTGGAAGGCGAAACGGGCACGGCCCGCACCCGGGTTACACCCAGTGACGGCCGCGTTTTCGTCCACGGAGAATGGTGGAACGCGATTTCCGATACACCCATTGAAGCCGGAACCCCCATTGAAGTAATCCGAATGGACGGATTCCGACTGGTTGTGAAAGTGAAAGGGGGTTAATATGCAGTTTTCAGCCATCACCATTGTTGTTATCATCCTGTTTCTCCTGTTCAACTGGCTAAAAGTACTCAAAGAATATGAACGGGGCGTGATCTTCCGACTGGGGCGGGTTCTGGCCAAGCCCAAGGGTCCGGGGCTGGTATTCGTCCTCTACCCCATTGATAAGATCGTCAAGGTGAGTTTAAGGACCATTGTCCTGGATGTCCCCCCTCAGGATGTGATCACCCGGGACAACGTTTCCGTCAAGGTCAATGCCGTTGTCTACTACCGGGTTCTGGATCCATTGAGGGCCGTCCTTCAGGTCCAGGAGTACAATTACGCGACCTCCCAGCTTTCCCAGACCACCCTGCGGTCCGTTCTGGGCCAGGTGGATCTGGACTCATTGCTCTCCGAGCGGGATCAGTTGAATTCCAAATTGCAGTCCATCATCGACGAACATACCGATCCCTGGGGCGTTAAAGTCTCCATGGTGGAGATCAAGTACGTGGACCTGCCGCAGGAGATGCAGCGGGCCATGGCCAAGCAGGCTGAAGCGGAACGGGAACGCCGGGCCAAGGTCATTCACGCGGAAGGTGAATTCCAGGCCTCCGCCAAACTGCTGGAAGCCGCGAACATCATGTCCAAAAACCCGATAACCATACAGTTGCGTTACCTCCAGACCCTGATGGACATCTCCGCGGATAACTCCTCCACCATCGTCTTCCCCCTTCCCATTGAATTTCTGAAATCCCTGGGAAACAAGCATAATGAGGGATAACCGACGGTCATACCTGGAAATAAAGATCACCTTTATCCACGTGGTGGTCTTTCTGGCCGCGGTCATCCTGATCGGGATCTTCCTGTTCTACCTGGGATTCCAGGCGGGGAAATCCTCTCTTTCGGCCCCGGAATCAACCCTGGCGGAAACCAGCGAGCAGGTGCGGGTGGACGATACGTCGATCAAACCCTCAAAAAGTGCCATCCAGGATGAGATGAACCTGCATGAGGGCGAACCTGTGGCCCAACCCGGAAAATCCAACACGCAACCCCCCAAAGCACGGAAGGTGAAAGCCAGAAGTGTACAACGTGACACCTATTTTGCCGTACAGGTTGCCGCATTTGAAAACCATGCTGAAGCCAAAAGTTATTCCGACCTCTTTATCCGCAACAACCACCCCACGGAGATCCACAGCGTGGTGGTGGGAGGAAAGACCATGTATCGCGTCCTGGTGGGCCGCTACCAGACCCGGACGGACGCCGGTGATGCCCTGGGCAATCTCGAAAAACTGGCCGGCCGCAAGGGCTTTTTTATCCGCCGTATGCCCTGATCCGGAAAATGAACCGGACGGAGGCGTGAGATGAGAGCCATTGGACTACGCCTCAGCCCTTTCCTGGCCGCGGCCGCATCAGGCGTTCTGTTCGCCATTTCCTTTCCCAACTTCAACATTTTCCCCCTGGCATTCGTCTTCCTTCTTCCCCTGTTGATCGCCCTGGAACGTACCCGGGCCCGGGCCTTCGGAATGTTTCTGATATTCGGCATTACCGCCTACCTGATCCTGTTGTACTGGATGCCGCGGGTTATGATCCGATACGGCGGCATGAGCCCGGCATTGAGCGTGCTTGCCTTCCTTCTGGTGGTGATCCTTCTCTCCCTGGTCACCGCTGTCGCGGGGTGGGGCATGGGGCGGCTTGTCCGCGTCGGCGGATACGGGTGGCTGGCAATACCCCTGCTATGGGTGGGTAAGGACCTGGTGCTTGAAGTCTTCATGACCGGATTTCCATGGTGCCTGGTGGGATATTCCCAGTACCGGAATATCCTGTTTCTCCAGACCGCGTCCATTGGTGGCGTTCACCTGGTTGGATTCCTGCTGATTCTGACCAACCTCCTCCTTTTCCAGAGCTGGCGCCTGAAACGAAAAGGTCCGCTGCTGGTCCTGGCCGCCATTCTCCTTCTGGTGTACGGCGGCGGCTGGCTCCGGATACGAAACGATCAAGTTCAACTGCAAAAGAGTCCCATCCATCGCGCGATCATCCTCCAACCCAACAGTCACCACGACAGACGCCTTTCCTGGATAGAGCGTGAGCAGCGGCTGGAGGAACTGCTGAATCAATCCGCATCCCTGGTGGCCGAACACAAGGCGGAACTCGTGGTCTGGCCGGAATACTCCGTGACGCTCTACCCCCTGCAGAACACCCGTTTCCGCGACCGGATCCTTGAGTTCACCCGCGACAACGCGACACTGCTGGCCGGATTCACGGATATCCAGGCACAGGGACGAATTAAAAACGCCATGGTTCGCTTTGACAAGGAAGGAACCCGAACCTATCACAAGGTCCACCTGACCCCTTTCGGGGAATACATCCCCTTCCGATGGCTCTTTTTCTTTGTGTCGCGGGTGGTGGATGAAATCGTCGATTTCACGCCGGGAGACTCCCTTCACACCCTTCCGGTCAACGGACACCGGGCGGCCACTCCCATCTGTTTCGAGGTGATCTTTCCACGACTGGTGCGGCGCCTGGTGGCAAAGGGAGGGGAGTTGATCGTCACGATTTCCAATGATTCCTGGTTCGGAAATACTTCGGCACCGAGACAACATATGATCGCCGCGGTTCTCCGCAGTGTGGAGAACCACCGCTATACCCTGCGTTCCACATCCAATGGAATATCCAGCGCCATTTCCCCCACTGGCCGGATTCTCCATCTCTCTCCCTACGGCCGTGAGGATGCGTTTTGCACCGATTACCGCTACCTGAACGATCAAACCATCTTCCTGAGATGGGGCTGGATGTTTCCGCTGCTATGCCTGATGGCGGGTCTTTTAATCCTGGCGGCATCCTTTAAAAAAAGAAACAGTTGACTTTTTTCCGTCTATTGTACATAGTGAGCCAGAGCACGATGCGGCCCTTTGATTTCACATTCCCGGCACCCGGGCACGGCGTCCCCAGTGGCCCACATACGTCAACGTGCCGACAAAAAGCCCTGTGCAATCCCAACCCCGGAGGCAATCATGTTGTCTAGGTCTATTTTCTCGGAAAAAATCGCTCATATCTCCTACCTGATCGGCAGTGACGGTCGGGCGGCCATCATTGATCCCCGTCGGGATGTGGATGTCTACATTCACATGGCGCGGCAATTTGATTTCACCATTACTCATATCCTGGAAACCCACCTGCACGCGGATTTCGTCTCCGGACACATGGAACTGGCGGACCGCCTGGGCGCGGAAATCGTCATACCCACATCCGCGGGAGCGGACTTCCCTCACAACGGCGTGGTGGAGGGAGAGGAGATCACGGTGGGAAAATTGCGATTCCGTGTCATGGAAACCCCGGGGCATACCCCGGAGCACGTTTCCTATGTACTCAGCGACCTGGAACGAGGCGATACGCCGTGTGCCGTTTTCTGCGGAGACACACTTTTCGTCGGAGACGTGGGGCGCCCGGACCTTTTTCCCGGTCGCGCCGATGAACTGACCCGTCAGCTTTTCAGCAGCCTGCATGACAAACTGCTGCAACTCCCCGACTTCGTGGAAGTATACCCGGCGCACGGCCCCGGATCACTATGCGGTCGTTCCATCGGTTCCCGTCGTCAGAGCACCATCGGGTATGAAAAGCGACTCAATCCGGCACTTCAATTCAATGATCCCGAAAAATTCAGACAATGGTTGTTGGATGGAATGCCAAAACCACCCGATCATTTCGGTCGTCTCAGTGAAATCAATCGTCAGGGCCCCCGCCTGCTGCGCCAACTGGAGCCGCTGCGCAACCTGAGTCCCACGGACGCCCGAAAGATAATGGAAAATTCACAGGGAATCGCTCTGGACATCAGGGGTTCCCGCAGCTTTTCCCGTTCCCATCTCCCCGGCTCTTTTCACATCAGCACCAATGCAAACTTCCCCACCCTGGCCGGATGGGTCATCCCGCAGGATCGCCCCATCCTCCTGATCTCCGGACGTGAGGAAGAACTCAGTGAAGCGATGATCCAACTGCACCGGGTCGGGCTGGACAATACCTACGGCGAATTGTTGACAGGCATTACGGGATGGGAAGCGGAAGATTTTCCCCTGGACTCCCTGCCTCTGCTGGAACCGAAAGAATTCCTGAATCTCCAGAAATCGGATTCTCTCCCCCTTGTGGTGGACGTCCGTTCCGAAGCGGAATTCAACACCGGTCATATTGCCGGGGCCGTGAACATTCCCTTTGCCGATCTACGCCACCGCTACTCCGAAGTGCCCATGGACAGCGACACGATTCTGACCTGTGGTGTCGGCTACGTGGCCAGTCTGGGCTGCAGTCTGCTGAAACAACGGGGACGCCATCGGGTGTCCAACCTGCGTGGAGGGATCAAACGGTTCGTGGAAGCCGGTGGCATCCTGACTCAGCCCCTGGAAACCAGTTCCCGGTAAGTGGAAGATCGAATTTCAACCTCCGTCGGGGAGAGATGACGGGTGTCAAACCCCTCTAACCCGGCGGGAAGCTCTTCAGGGGGAGTGGCAAAAGTCAGCACCACCCGATCGCGATAGATGCCGGCGGACCGAACATTAATCCCCTTCACCAGCAGGCGCAGGGCGGCCACACGGAACACGGACCGCATGCCGTCGGGAAGGCGCCCATACCGGTCCTCCACTTCACTGAAAACCCCCTCCAGCTCCTGTGGGTCCCGGGCCTCCATGACGCGGCGATACACGCCGACCCTCTCCTCCATCTTCGGAATGTATTCCGGATCCACCGCATAGGGAAAGTGTACATGAATGTCCGCTGCCGGGCCCGTGCCCGCGGTACCCTTCAGATCCTGGATGGTCCGCTGCAGCAACTCCATGTAATAATCGAAGCCCAGAGCCTCGATATGGCCGTGCTGACGGTTGCCCAGCAACGAGCCGGCGCCCCTCAACCTCAGGTCAAACTCCGCAAGACGATAGCCGGCTCCCAGCTCCGTAAAATCCCGAATGGCATCCAATCGCGCCCGCGCCTTATCCGACAACAGGGATGTGGATACCATGAAATAAGCGTACGCCCTGCGATCACTGCGGCCAATCCGCCCCCGCAGCTGGTAGAGCTGGGTGAGACCGAATCTCTCCGCCTTCATTACCACCAGGGTGTTGACAGCCGGGATGTCGATGCCGTTCTCGATAATCGTGGTGGAGAGCAGTACCTGGGTTTTTCGATTGACAAAGGCCAGGAGGGTTTTTTCAATCACCTCACTGCGCATCCGCGCGTGAATCACCGCCACATCCACTTCCGGAAGCCACGCGTTGAGCTTGCCCCGGAATGATTCAATGCCGTCGATGTCGTTGTATACAATGTACACCTGGCCGCCGCGTTCCACTTCTCCCAGGACCGCGGAAATCAGAACTTCAGGTCGGAAAGGGCCCACATGGTTGCGGATGGCCAGACGGCCCAGGGGAGGCGTACGAATCACGGAGATATCCTGCAGCCCGGCCATTGAGAAAGAGAGTGTACGGGGAATGGGCGTGGCGCTGAGGGTCAGGACATCCACGGCCGGATGGTTCTGTTTGATCTTCTCTTTCTGAAAAACGCCGAATCTCTGTTCTTCGTCAATAATCAGCATCCCCAGTCGTTGAAACTCCAGGTGGCGGGAGAGCAACGCATGGGTACCGATGACCATATCCACTTTACCGGACTTCACCTTTTCAGCCAACCTGCGGCGTTCGGGGAGTGAAACCATGCGGGAGATCAATGCCAGGCGCACGGGAAGATCCTTGAATCGTCGGGAAAAAGTCTGAAAATGCTGGGAAGCCAGGATTGTGGTGGGGCATAAAAGAGCCACCTGCTTCCGGTTGAGTATCACCCGGAACGCAGCTCGGACCGCTACTTCGGTTTTCCCGAAAGAGACATCACCGCAAACCAGTCGATCCATGGGAACCGGTGCTTCAAGATCATGAATCACCTCCCGGATGGCCCGCTTCTGGTCCCGTGTTTCCACGAAACGAAAACGTCTGTGCAGCAGGTCTTCCAGCTCGCTGTCTCCTTCATAAGCCGTCCCCCGGGTGGCCTGCCTCCGGGCATACAGTTCCAGCAGCTCCCGGGCAAAGGGGACAATGGAACGTCTGGCACGATTCTGCTTGGCACGCCAGCTCCGCCCCCCCATTCGATCCAGTTCCGGTTCATGTCCCTCAAGCGCGGAATAGGAACTCAGGGAGTCCACTTCATATACGGGCACATACAGGAATTCTCCATCCCGATACTCCACGGTGATAAACTCCGTGGTGGTCGCTTTTCCATGAATGCGGTCAAATCCGCTCACGGTCAATTGTTTTACGCCGCGGAAACGCCCGATGCCATGATCCCGGTGAGTAACCAGATCTCCCGACTTGATCTCCCGCAGGAGGCGCTCCCGGTCCATAACCGGAGATGAAGGCAGTGATGAACGTTCAGGAATCCAGGGCCGATACGGCAGCCACTGAACCCCTGTATGGGGATTTTCCACCCCCATGGGCAGGTTCCGGTGGAGGAATCGATAGGCTCCACCCAGGAAATCCAGTCGCTCCCGGACTGAATCCAGGGCGGACCCCACCACAAGCTCCAGCTTCTCCCGGGAGATTTTCAGCCGCAGCGTGTCAATGGCTTCTCGATCCATCTCCACCAGGCTGTGCCGGAGGGGACGGATCTCCGCCATTTCGGGCCGATTCCCACTCATGGGAGAAAGGTCCAGCAGGGGAAGGCCGGCCAGAGAAAATGAGCACATCGATACCACCGCCTCCCCCTTCCCTTGAGGATTTACCGCATCGTGGATGCGGCGAAAATGGTCGATGAGTTTCTCATGCTCCTCTTCCAGGCGGGCCCGGTCCAGTGTGAGGATCCGGGGATTCTCCAGGATATCATGGAGATGCGTAAGCCTTCGTCCACCCGCTTCCAGGTACGCGTCCAGATTCTCATATTCCGCGAAATATCCCGCTGGACTGATGTGAGCGGATTCAATCCGGGATATGGATTTCTGTGTCTCCGGATCAAACAGCCGCAAAGAGGCGATTGCGGAACCTTCAAACTCCAGGCGTATGGGTGACCGTCCACCCGGAGCGAAGAGATCGACAATATTTCCCCTGCGCGCAAGCTGACCCGGAGCACTCACCTCATCCCGTGCCACAAACCCCATGGCGCCCAGTTTTTCAACGAGTTCCTGCCGGGGAATCCGCGCACCAAGGCCCAACTCGAGAGCCATGGATTTCAGTTCCTGAGTCGCTTCCAACTTGACCGAAAGTCCGGATAGCGTTGTGATCACCACAGGCGCGGACCCGCGGCCGATTTCCGCGGCCAGTTCCGCCTTGTCCTCGATGGCGGAGGGATTGATTTCACGGTTGACAAAGGGATCCTCAAAGGGCCTCAGATGACGACACACAGGCCGGTCGAAAGCGCCGAACAGATCCAGCCACGCCCGCAGCTTCTCCCCCCGCTTGCGAAAGTTCTCGTTTTCCGCCATAACCCAGACCAGGGGGGCCGGGTTCAACGCCGCGACAGAGGCCACGAAAAGCTCCGCCAGGTCCGGGGAACAATCCGTCAGGGTCTCATCCTCAGCGCCGGAAAGGCGACGGATGAAATCCGGGCGCAGAATCCGCTCCGGGGCAAGAGTTCTGATTACCGACTCCACTCCACCCCCAGCAGAGTACTCAGTTCAGCCACATCTTCCGCCCTGAACTCCGGGCTCATTGAAGCGAACTCATCGGGGGCGCCATACCCCCAGCGCACCGCCACCCCAGGAATGTTGTTCTCGCGTGCGCCCCGGATATCATCGATCCGATCTCCCACCATCACCGCCGCGCCGCTGCAGGCCGGATCATCCAACGCGGCCCGGATCACATCTCCCTTGCGGGTTCGGGACCCATCCAGTTCCGATCCCCATACGGCGGAGAACAGTGGACTCAGCCCGAAATGATCCAGGATCCGCTGCGCGTACACCGTGGGTTTGGAGGTGGCCAGCATCAAGCCACAACCCCGACCGGCAAGTCGCTCCAGGAGATCCGGAATCTCCGGATACACACGATTCTCAAAAATGCCCCGGTCCCGGAAGTACTCACGGTAGTATTCCACGGCGCGAAAGGCGTCCGCTGTGGATAAATCGTAACGCCCGGCAAAAGACTCATGAAGGGGAGGGCCGATAAATCGGGTCAGAGCAGCAGGATCAGACTCCGATATTTCCATCCGTTTCAAGGCATGGAGAATGGAGTTGACGATTCCCGTTGCGGGATCGGTCAGTGTGCCGTCCAGATCGAAAAGGATTCGTTTCCAGGCCATTCGAAGCGCTCCTCCGGGGATCTTCAGCATACATCAGCCCATCGAACAGCGCAAGTTATGCT
>CAYVBC010000008.1:0-25609 GCA_964449545.1 uncultured Clostridia bacterium
AATCCGGCACCAACCTGGATTTCGGCGCGCAGGACGTCAGGGACAAGATCGCTCTGTTTGAAGCCTATCTCCCCGATGGGGCGGAAAAGCCCATGGTGGTCAAGTTCAACTTCGCGGATATGCCGATCATGATGTACGGAGTCACCGGGGGCAAACGGGACCTGCGGGATCTGAAAGACTATATCGACGACGAAGTCGCGACACGCCTGGAACGTCTGGAGGGCGTGGCTTCGGCCATCGTGTTCACCTCTGAAGAGCTGGAAGTACTGGTTAATGTGGACAAGGGGAAGCTGGAGTCACGGGGCCTTTCCATCAATCAGGTGGAACGGGCGATTCAGGCATCCAATATCAACCTGCCCTCCGGATACCTGGATGAGCGGCACAATGAATATCTGATCCGGACCATTGGTGAATTCAAAAACGTGAATGAGATCAAGGACGTGGTCATTGGCGCCGGACGTGGTGGCGAGACCATTTTTCTTCGAGATGTGGCGGAAGTATCTGAAAATACCAAGGAGATCCGCAACCTGGTCCGTGTCCAGGGTACTCGCGGGGTCAGCCTTATCGTCACCAAGAGCTCCGGGGCCAACACGGTTCTCGTGGCCCGGCGGGTGAAGGAAGCACTTGAAGAGATCAAGCCCACCCTGGATCCGGATCTCGAGTTTTCCGTGGGCATGGACTTCTCGCGCATCATCGAGATCATGTCTTCAAAAAGCGCCAATAACATCATGGTGGGCGGAATTCTCGCCATGCTGCTGATTTTTATTTTTCTGCGCAGCCTGAGACCCACCATCGCCATCGGTATCGCCATTCCGCTCTCCGTGATCACCACGTTCATCGCCCTGTATCTTTTCGGATTCACCTTGAACCTGATTACCCTGGGCGGACTGGCACTGGGGGTCGGCATGCTGGTGGACAACGCGGTTGTGGTTATCGAAAACATCTTCCGACACCTGGAAGAGGGGAAAAGCGCGTTCGAGTCCGCCAGAGCGGGGACTTCGGAAGTGGGAACCGCCATCATCGCGTCCACCCTGACCACCATTGCCGTGTTTTTCCCCATGGCTCTGTCGCAGGGTGTTTCCGGAGACATGTCCCGGGAACTGGCCGTGGCCGTCTCCTTCTCTCTGCTCTCCTCGCTTTTCGTGGCATTGACCATTATCCCCATGCTGGCGTCATGGTTGTTTAAACCCTCCGGAAAAGGCAGGGAAAAGCAAAAGATCACCCTGGGAAAAGAGAAATTCTCCACAACTCGCCAGTGGTATCAAGGCAAGCTGGTCTGGGCCATGAAGCATCGAAAACTGGTGATCCTGGGCGTGTTGGTGATCTTTGTTCTCTCCCTCGTACTGGCCGGCAGCATGGGCGGAGAGTTCATGCCCGTATCTGACCGGGCCATGATTTTTCTGAAGCTTCGCATGCCGGTGGGAACCAACCTGGAGGAGACCAACAGGGTCATCAAGTACCTGGAGACGCAGTCTCTGAAAGACCCCAATGTCCTTTCCACCATGGTCTCCGTGGGAATGAGCGCGGAGAATGCACAGGATTCGGCCTCCGGGTTCAACCCCGCCGGGTCTTATGAAGCGACGCTGTGGGCCTACCTGACCACCAGCAGTAAAAGGGATATCTCGGATCAGCAGATACTGGAAAACTGGAGACAGTATTTTCCCGATCTGAAGGAGGGGCGGATTCAGTATGTGGATATGGCTTCAGCCAGTATGGGCCAGTCTTCCACCAGCGCGATTGAATTCAGCTTTTTCGGCCGTGACCTGAAGACGCTGGAATCCATCGCGGAACGGGTTCGGGATGCCATTGCCGGTATCGAAGGTATCCGGGACGTGGAAACCTCCATGCAGGAGAGAAAACCGGAGATTCAGCTGGTGCTGCGGAAAGAGGAGTTGTCCAAACTGGGCCTCACTCCCTACGATGTGTCGAGCCAGGTACGTACCATGACCATTGGCACCGTTGTGTCACGCATGCATCTGAAAGGAGAGGAGCGGGATATCCGCGTCCGGATCCGACACGATGATCGCGACAGCGAGGCCCAACTGCGGAAACTGCCCATAATCAGCGCAACGGGGAAAAAGGTCTACCTTTCTCAGGTGGCGGATTTCGTGCGCACCACCGGCGCGGTGCGGATCGACCGGGAAAACCAGGTTCGGAAGATCAGTGTGACCGCGAACTACGTGAACCGTGACCTTTCGAGCATTGTGGGTGAGATTATCGAAAAATCCAAACCCATTACAGACAACCTGCCGGAAGGATATTTTTCTGAGATGGGCGGTCAGTTCAAGGATATGCAGGAGTCTTTCGCAACCATGCTGCTGGCATTACTGCTGGCGGTGATTCTGGTATACGCGGTCATGGCCTCCCAGTTTGAAAGCCTGAAGTACCCATTCATTATCATGTTCACCATCCCGCTGGCCTTTATCGGGACTGCTTTCTTACTGTGGATCAGCGGGAAAAACGTCAGCCTGCCATCCCTCATGGGGTTCGTGATGCTGGCGGGAATCGTGGTCAACAACGGTATTGTCATGGTGGACTATATCAATCAACTGGTCCGAAAAGGCAGTTCCGCTCTGAACGCAACCATTGAAGGTGCCGTCGTGCGACTGCGCCCCATCCTGATCACGGCACTTTCCACCATGCTGGGGATGCTGCCCATGGCACTGGCGGCATCGGAAGGGGCGGAAATGCGCTCTCCCATGGCCATCGCGCTGATTGGCGGACTGCTTGCCTCCACGGTGCTGACACTGTTCGTGGTGCCGATTCTTTACAGTTACTTTTCAAGAATTCCCAAGGCGGAACTGAAAGCCCTGTAAACATAAAAGGGGAGATCGGCCGGGAGGGCGTGGGCATCATCCCACCCTTCCCGGCCGAATCTTACCGTGCGGGAAGACCCCTCTCATCCTGACGGACCGGTTGACAGGGGAAAACCCTTGCCGTACCATATCCACTTGATCATGAAAAAACAGCTTGTAAAATTGATTGCCGAGACCGGTATGATACTGGCCGTCAGCCTGGCGGCGGCACTGGGCGTAAACCTCTTCCGGGACAATGGATTGCCGCTGAACCGCGCGTATATCCCGCCTGAAACAACGGCAGCGGCCCCGGTTGCGAATCTTCCCGAAATTGACATGGATACATTGAAGGCGTTGATGGACGGCCGAATGGTGGTCCTGCTGGATGCCAGAGCCGCAAAGATGTATCATTCCGGCCATATTCCCGGCGCGCGGAACCTCCCTCTGGGGGATCAGAGCGCGATTTATCCCGATCTGAATGAGATTCTGAATTCCGGGAATACCATTGTGACATATTGTATTGACTCTGAATGCCTGGATTCATCCTTCCTGGCCCAGTGGTTGATGGCGCGGGGTCATTCCGATGTCATGGTATTTCGGCCGGGCATGAAGGGGTGGCTGGACGCGGGAAATCCGGTGGAGATATCCAGATGAAATCGGGAATGCGAAATCTGATGTGGGTCTGGTTGCCCCTGCTGTCCAGGCTCCTGCTGGGTGGGGTCTTTATCACCGCCAGCGTGGATAAGATCCTGAACCCCTCCGCATTCGCTGATATTCTATACAGCTATAACCTGATTCCCGACATGGTGATCCACCCGCTGGCGATATGGTTGCCCTGGATAGAGATGGTTTCCGGAATTCTGCTGATCACGGGGGTATGGGTACGCGCGAATGCAGTGATCCTGGGCGGGATGCTGATGGTTTTCATTGTGGCCCTGTCCATCAACGCGTTTCGCGGATACAACATTGACTGCGGATGTTTTTCCACATCGGGTCATGGGGGAGGCAGTGATCTGGTCGTCCTGATTGTGCGGGATATTCTGCTTCTGATTCCCCTCTGTCTGATCTGGTGGAAAGAGATGAAATCGGATCATGCCACAACGGGATAAAGGCTGAATCTGACGCGAAACTTTTGAATTCCTTTGTAATTGTGTTATAATATGTAAACTGAACACCGATTATCCGGAGAAATATCCCTTTCAAGGCTAGACTCCCGTTTCCGGGAGTTTCAGGAACCCAAATTCATGTTTCGGTGCAGTTTTATCCGGAATTATCAGAAAAAGGAGTTTTTGGACAATGGATACGCTAAAAATCAAGAGAATACGCAATATCGGGATCGTGGCCCACATAGATGCCGGGAAAACCACCACCACGGAAAGAATACTATTCTTCACCGGCCGAACCCGTAAGATGGGTGAAGTTCACGACGGACAGGCTGTTATGGATTTCATGAAACAGGAACAGGAACGTGGAATCACCATCTCATCCGCGGCCATTACCACGGAGTGGAAAGACCATATGATCAACATTATTGATACGCCGGGTCATATTGATTTCACTTTGGAGGTGGAACGGTCCCTGCGGGTACTGGACGGAATTATCATGGTGTTCTGCGCGGTGGGGGGAGTGGAGCCCCAGAGTGAGACCGTCTGGCACCAGGCGGATCGCTACAAGGTGCCTCGAATCGCATTTATCAACAAACTGGACCGCCAGGGAGCGGACCTGTTTGAAACCATCAGGATGATGAACGATATGCTGGGCGCCAATGCGATTCCTTTCCAGATCCCCATCGGAAGTGAAGCGGAGTTCGAAGCCATTATCGACCTGGTGTCCATGAAGGCGCATTACTATCACAAAGCGGAAATGATGATCAAGGATATTCCGCCTGACTATATGGAACCGGCGAAAGCCCACCGGGAAAAAATGATTGAAAAACTGGCGGATTTTGACGATATCCTGATGGAAAAATTTCTCAACGATGAAGAACCCACTGAGGAAGATATCAGAAGGGCCGCCAGACACGCGGTGCTGAAGCTGCTGATCACCCCGGTGTTCTGCGGGTCGGCGTTCAAGAACAAGGGAATTCAGCTTCTCCTTGATGCCAGTGTGGATTACCTGCCCTCTCCGATTGATCGCGGAATCGTTCTTGGATTCGACGTGAACCATCCGGATAAGACGATTTCCCGGAAGCCCTCCACCCAGCGCCCCTTTTCCGCGTTGGCATTCAAAATCATCAATGACAATTATGTGGGCCAGCAGACCTTTGTCCGTGTCTATTCCGGAAAACTGACCGCCGGTTCATATGTATACAATGCCACCAAGGAAAAGCGGGAACGGGTGGGCAGGATCCTTCGGGTTCACGCGGATAAGCGAGAAGATGTGGATGAACTGATCGCGGGGGAGATCGGTGCACTGATCGGACTGAAAGCCACGGTAACCGGACATACCCTCTGTGATGAAAATCATCCCATACTTCTTGAAGCCATTCATACTCCGGATACCGTTCTGGATATGAAAATCGATCCAGTGACTCAGAAGGACCGTGACCGGATGGGCGTTGCATTGCATAAGATGGCCATGGAAGATCCGTCGTTCCAGGTGCGCTATGATGATGAAACCGGAGAAACGGTAGTGTCGGGCATGGGCGAGCTTCACCTGGAGGTCATTGTGGACCGTCTTCAGACGGAGCATAAAGTGGGTGTTGAGGTGGGAAAACCCGCGGTGGCATTTCGGGAAACCATTACACGCGAGGTCTCCGATGATCACCGTTTTAAGAAACAGACCGGAGGCCATGGCCAGTTCGCCCACGTGGTGTTCCGTCTTGAACCCAATGATGGCGGGGGTATTGAGTTCGTTGACCATGTGAAGGGTGGCAATATCCCCAGGGAATATATTCCCGCGGTGGAAAAAGCGTTTCGCGAAACAATGGGCAAGGGCTTGATGGCCGGATACCCGATGGTGGACGTCCGTTTTGTGTTGATGGATGGCTCCTCGCACGCGGTGGACTCCAGTGAAATGGCGTTTCGCGCCTGTACGGACCAGGCTTTGAGAGCTGTCTGGCCTCGTGCCGGAGCCCAGCTTCTGGAGCCGATGATGAAAATCGAGATCAATACTCCGGATGACTTCATGGGCGATATTATCGGGGACATCAATCGACGCAGGGGAAAGATTGACAATATGCGTCGTTATCGCAAGGGTTCCCAGAAACTGACGGGTCACGTTCCATTGATGGAGATGTTCGGATACGCTTCCGTCCTGAGAACCCTCTCATCCGGAAGGGCCAATTATTCCATGGAATTCATGCGCTACAGCGCGTTGCCCAAAGCCATCGAAGAGAAGATCCTGAAAGAAAAGCGTGAAGCGGAAAAATAATCCCCCAACGGTTCCGGTGGCGTGATTTACAACTCCACTGTACCGGGTTGAGAATCGGGGGGAAAGAGTCGCCGGAGCACCTGGGCAAGGTCTTCGATGCCGAAGGGCTTGGGGAGCAATTCCTGAAAACCGTAGGCCTCGGGAGTGGAAAAAACGGCATTATCGGAATACCCGCTCATGGCCACCGCGGGAAGATTGCCAACATGGCGGCGAAGCGCGGTGAGTGTTTCAATTCCGCCGGAACCTCCGGGAATCACCAGGTCCAGGAATACGGCACTGTACGGGGTTTCCGTGGCCAGCGCGGAACGGAAACGCGTCAACGTCTCGGAATATCCCGACGTGGTGTCGATCTGAAGGTTGAATACGCGCCGGATATCCTTGAAAAATTCACGAATCCCGGGGTCATCATCCATAATCAGAATCCGATACCCTTCAGGAACGGCCCCGGTAAGCGGATGGATGCCCTGTTTTTTCGCAGTCAGGGGAAGGAAAACCGTGAATTCAGTACCCTTTCCCAATGAGGAAGTCGCGTGAATATGCCCCATGTGCTTGCGCATAATGGAATAGCAGATCGCGAGCCCCAACCCGCTCCCACCGGATTTTGAAGAGAAATAGGGTGTGAAGATCTTATCCATGCTGGCGGCGGGAATCCCGCAGCCGGTGTCCCGGATGGAGAGCACCACATAGCGGCCGGGAAGTACGGATTCGGTGGAATCGGTGATTTCCCGGATCTCTGTTTTAACCGCCAGTGTTCCCCCTGATGGCATGGATTGCCTGGCGTTGATCACCAGGTTGGAGATGACCTGGCTGATCTGGGCGGGGTCCACGGACAGGAGAGGCAACTGCCTGGGAAGATCCAGTTTCAGGGTAATCCTGTTCTCATCAGACAGATTGATGTCCAGGGTATCGTGAATAATGGGAATCAGGTCCACCACCTGCTTGACCGGTGACCCGCCCTTGGAGAAGGTGAGCAACTGGCGGGTCAATTCGCGGGATTTATCCGCTGCTTTTTCCGCTTTATTCAGGATTTCCGTCAGATGCGGATCATCGGTTAACTGAAGGGCCAGGGAGAGATTGCCTGTAATTCCCGTCAGCAGGTTGTTGAAATCGTGGGCGATACCCCCGGCCAGAAGGCCCAGGGACTCGATATTTTTCGCCTTGATGATCTCCTGCTCCAACAGGTTCTTCTCCGTCAGATCGATATAGATTCGGATGGATCCACTGGAATCACGGCTGAGGATCGTCGGCGTACTGACGATCTGAACCGTCAGCATCTTACCCTCTCGGGTCAGGCGCTGAGATTCACTGACTTCCCGGGTTCCCATGCGGGTTTTCATTACGAACTTGCGTGTATCTTCCGCGTCTTCAGGGGCCCGGATCCAGTTATTCAACGGATCTCCAAGCAACACTTCCCTAGAAAAGCCAAACATTTTTTCAAATTCGCGGTTTACGTCCACAACCCGGTGTTTCTCATCCAGAATGACGATTCCCACGGGAATGGACTGGAGCAGATCCTGAAAGTATCTGCGGCGACGGTTGATCTCCAGAGTCGATAGATGGACTCTGCGCCTCAGAAGGATGTTGAATCCGCCAACGATTCCCAGGATGATCAGAATCGCGGCGAGGCTGATCAGGAACCCGGGGCGGAAAAAGAAATTTCTACGATCGGAGATGGGCGAGAACCAGTATTGTTTGGCCTTGTTCAACGCGCTGTCCGGGTTCTCTCTCGAATTTCTGAGATAGATGTCCAGGCGTTCATGAAGTTCCGAGAGCTTGTGATTGACCCCGAAATATAGATTGGCAGGGTAAAATGATTGGGGAAGAAGCTTCAAATGGTTGTACTTTCCCAGATTCCACAGCCGGTTCTGGATAAAGAATCGCGACATGAATCCGGAATCAATGCGGCCCTCCCGGAGCGCGCGGAAGATCTGCTCAAACTTGGAAAACTCAACAAAGCGGATCCGGATCCCGTTTTGTTCCAAATCTTTCCTGAGCAATGCGTAACTGAAGTCTCCACGGATCACCCCCATGCTGTGCGCATTCAGGTCGAAAAGTGTGTTGACGGATGAATCGGAGGGAAGGATGATATGAGACCATGAGGTGATCAGGGACTCACTGGAATAATGGATTCCCCGTGCCCGTTTCAGGGTGTAGGCAAGGGGCGCCATCACGTCAATATCACCGGAGTGGATCATTTCGAGGAGTTGAAAGAAATCCGCCTTGCGAAATTCCAATTTGTAGCCGTTCTTTCGCGCGAAATCACGCAGAATATCCACGATGAATCCACGGAATTCGCCTTCATGTGAGAAGGTCATGGGCGGGGTTTCATGAATACCGAGGATCAACTTTTGGGTCTGGGCGTGGATCGATCCTTGTGCTGAAACGAACAGCATCATAAAAGCGAACACGCATAGAGCCCGTCTTTTTTTCATTTAAGGCATTATCATACTCAAGACGGCTGCCAAATGCAATCGTTCCCGTTTGAGTTCAATCTTCATGACTGTTACAATAAACGAAATTGCCACCCCATGTGTCCAGAAGGGGAAGGTCAGGAGCCAGAAAAATGACTGCTCGTTCCACGAAAAACCGTTCCCCTGTACGAAGGGTTGCCGCAATTCACGATCTTTCCGGATTCGGGCGCACATCACTGACCGTTGTGATCCCCGTGCTGTCCTCCATGGGATTTCAGGTTTGCCCACTGCCCACCGCGGTGCTGTCCACCAACAGTACGTTTCCCGGCTATCATTTCGCGGACCTGACGGATCACCTGCCGCCCATCATCCGCCACTGGCGGGAACTGGAGCTGGAATTCGCCGCGATTTACAGCGGTTTCCTGGGTTCCGCCCGGCAGATCGCCATGGTCCAGGATGTGATTGCCTCGTTTCAGTCCAATAATCCACTGGTTGTCATCGATCCCGTACTGGGAGACAACGGGAAACTGTATGACCCCTTCGGCCCCGAAATGGTTACGGAGATGCGCAACCTGATCCGTACCGCGGATGTGATCACTCCCAACATCACGGAAGCGGCATTGTTGCTGGACCGTCCGGTTCCGGATCATTTTACATCCGGAATGCTCCGGGAATGGATGGAATCCCTTGCCGGGAAAGGCCCGGACACGGTGATTCTCACCAGTGTGCCGGATAAGACTTCTCCAGAGACAACAGCGGTCACGGCTTTCCATTCCGGAGACAACCGCATCTGGAAAGTGGGATGCGAATATCTCCCTGTAACCTATCCCGGAACGGGAGACACCTTTGCCAGCGTCATCGTGGGCAGTCTGCTTCAGGGCGACAGCCTGCCCATCGCGCTGGATCGGGCGGTTCGATTCATATCCCTGGGCGTGCGTGCCGCGTTCGGTTACCCCTATGACCCCCGGGAAGGAATCCTGCTGGAGCGTATACTTCCGACCCTGGATGCCCCGGTGCAGATCAGTGGATATGAGGTGATCGACTGAAATACCTGAAAAAATCGGAATTGAATCCCTTTCCACTGCTCGCTTGCGATTTGGATGGAACCCTGCTGCCCCGAAACGGGACCATTCCAGCGGAAGATATCCGTACCTTGAGATCCCTTGAAACAGCGGGTGTGAAACGGGTGATCGCCACCGGGCGTTCCCTGTATTCAGCCCGGCGCGTGCTCGATACCGGATTTCCCATTGACTTCCTGGTGTTTTCCTCCGGCGCGGGCATTATTGAATGGGAAACGGGCAATCTGCTGAGCAGGTCCGGCCTGGGTCGGGAACGTGTTGAAGAGATCACGGATTTCCTGGATCGAAGCGGGGTGAACTACATGGTCCACGGTCCGATTCCGGAGAATCATTATTTTTACTACAGAAGACACCGGAGCGAATCCACGGATTTTGATCGCAGACTGGAGCTGTATAAACCCTTTGCCCGCCCCATGGGGCCGGGATTGGAAACGTTGATTCCGGAGGCCGCCCAGGTTCTGGTGATTATTCCTCCCGATGAATTCCTGCTGGAATCCATCCGCGGCACACTGGAACCGCAATATCATGTGATCCGCGCCACATCACCTCTGGACGGTCATTCCATATGGCTGGAAATTTTTCCGCCGGGAATTTCCAAGGGGTCGGCCATTCGTTTCCTGTGCCGACGACTGAAGATTGCCCCCGGCCGGACACTGGCACTGGGAAACGACTACAACGACAGGGATATGCTGGAGATGGCGGGGAGTGCGTGGGTGGTTCCCGAAGCGCCTCAGGAGTTGAAGGAAAAATATGGAGTCGTCGAGAACCAGGGTTCCGGAGTGCTGGCCGGGCTCATGCGGCAGCAGGGCCTGCTGAATCCCTGATCCTTCATCCCGTTTCAGACGATATCCGGACCCCCCATTCACTCAGTTTCTCCATGATGAAGGTGACGATTCTTTCCTGGGGATCCCATTGAGATTCATTCACGTGAAAAGAGGGCGCGAATGCAATCCGGATGGAGCGTTTCACATGGATACGGCCCATGGGACGAATCAGGACTCCATTACTCCAGCAATCCGTTTTCAATGCAACGGGAACAATGGGAACGCCGGAATTGCGCGCCAGTTTTACTCCGAGAGAGTTGAATGCCTCTCTCTTAAAGGTCCGGGAACGCGTTCCCTGTGGAAACAGAACAATGGAAATTCCCTGATCCAGACGACGTTTGCCCTCCCGGAACACGGTGGCCAGGTCGGCGCGGGGGTTTTTTCTGGTCACCACGACGGGATCGCGGGAACGCATGATGGGTCCGAAGAGAAAACCCCTGACAAGGGGTTTCTTCACCACGAAGGTGATGGGGCGGATGGGATGGATGATGCCCGGAAGGCCCACGGTTTCAAAGGTGCTCATGTGGTTGGAGACAAATACGGCGGGGCCATCCAGGGAGCGGATATGATCCAGTCCCGAAATAACGAACCGGACACCGCAATGCTCCAGGCGACGGATAATCTCCAGGGATCTGGATGAAAAATATTCATCACTGTGTCCGGATCCATTTCGAACCGCCACGCGATAGCGGTAAACCAGACGGATGAACCATGGGTAAAAACAGCATCCCGGGAAGAGGGGAGGATGGACGCCCGCCGGGGTGGTGTAGTGGCCGTCGGAAGAGAGTTGGTGTTCGACTTTCCCCATTCATCAATTATACCTGCTGTCCCGGAAGGAAGCAAAGGGCGTAAATATTCCCCGGGAATGATTCATATTGAATGCCGACTATTGCATTTCCGGGCATTTCCGGGTACAATGCGTTTTCACGGAGAGGTGTCCGAGTGGCTTAAGGAGCACGCTTGGAAAGCGTGTGTGCTGGAGACGGTACCGTGGGTTCGAATCCCACCCTCTCCGATTTGAAATTGTTCATAATGAGATCCAGGAGCCCGGCGATGTCGGCCTGTGAACCGTGTCAGGCCCGAGAGGGAGCAGCACTAAGCGGAATCCGGCAGGTGTTTGGGATCTCCTGGATCTCTTTTAATAGATTCGGAAGAAAGGGGACTTCGGAAAACCCTTTTTCCCTCACGCATTCAGGGAAATACGGAATGGATTCGCGGTAGAAGTCAATGTATCTTGCACTGGCACGGAAATACAGACCTCAGAGATTTAAAGACCTGATCGGCCAACCCCATGTGGTTAAAGCCCTCCAGAACGCCTTGGAGATGAACAAACTCTATCCCGCGCTGATTTTTTCAGGAATGAAAGGGGTGGGGAAAACATCCACCGCCAGAATCCTGGCAAAAGCCCTGAACTGTGAAAAGGGAATTTCCCGCGAACCCTGCAATGAATGCAGATTCTGCAGGGAAATCACTTCAGACAAGTCATCCGATTACATTGAAATCGACGGCGCGTCCAACAACGGGGTTGAGGAAGTCCGGCGCCTTCGCGAAACGGTCCGCTATAAACCGCTTCAGAACCGCTATCGGGTGGTGGTTATTGATGAAGTCCACATGCTTTCCAACTCCGCGTGGAACGCGTTATTGAAAACCGTCGAAGAACCACCGGAACACACCTATTTCATCATGGCCACCACGGATTTTCATAAAATTCCCGCCACCATCGTTTCCCGCTGCCAACACCTTGAATTCAGGCGCATATCTCAGGAAGTGATCGCGCGCCTGTTGCGGGAAATCTGTGACAAGGAAGAGGTGAAGATCTCCGATTATGCCATTTTTCTGATCTCCCGTTCAGCGGACGGCAGCCTGAGAGACGCAAAGAAAGTACTGGATCAGGCCATAGCCCTGTCCAACGGGGATGTTCAGGATGAAGAACTGGTGGATATTCTCGGCGTGGTTGAAGAGGATCTCTTTATTCGATTGACTGAAGCGGTATTCAACCGCGGTAGAAGTGATATCATTCATATCATCCAGGAACTGGTGGAACGGGGCGCGGACCTCCGGTTCTTTTACGCGGAATACCTCAAATTCCTTCGCGATCTCATTATCGTACGCTGCATGTCGGATGCGGGCAATCTCCACAACCTGAATCCCGAGAACCTGGAAAGGATCGGTAAGATGGTTTCCCTTCTGAAGGAAGAGGAGATGCTGCGCTATTTCAATGCCGCGAAAGATATGGAGATGACGATGCGGCATACTGAAAATCCGCGCATCATCATGGAATACATGTTTCTGAAATTATCCTATTTTCCCACGCTGACGGATATAGAGGATGTGCTGCGATCACTTTCAGAGGGGAACTTGGGTGGCGTGGCTTCTTCGGATACCCATTCAGGCGAAAATGAATCCCCCGGTATTGGGGAAAAAATAAATGAACCCGCTCCCCGGGAGAGCAAGCCGGAAGTCTCCACGGGGAATCCGGATAAACCCCGGGGAAATGATGTTCGCGCCTGGTGGGAAAAAGACCTGAACGGTGAACGTCCACGCCTGACTTCCGCGATTCAGGGATCCACCGTGGAATGTGACGGAAAAATTGTTCGAATTGTGGTGGACGGCGGAAAGGAATTCATGCGGAAGGTTCTGGAAGATCACATGGGGATGCTGAAAACCTCCCTGGCAAAAAAGTTCCCGGAGCTGCGGGAAATTCAGGTGACACTGGGCGTCAACCGAAAGGCTCTAAAGGAAAAAGAGATCCGCGGAGACTCAGTGGAAGCCAGCCTGGCTGAAAAGATAAAGGGACAGATCGTTTCAATAGACATGGTAGAAGGAGAAGACGATGGCAAAAATGCCGAACATGAACAAGATGATGGAGCTGGCGCAGAACATGGCCCGGGAGATCCAGGAAAAAAAGGACTCTCTGGAAGTTGAAGGAAACGCCGGCGGAGGCATGGTGAAGATCACAATGAATGGGAATATGCGCGTGACTTCGATAGAAATCTCTCCGGAAGTCGTGGACCCCGAAGATGTGGACATGCTCCAGGACCTGGTGATCGCTGCGCACAATGACGCGCAGGGAAAGGTGGAAGAGGAGATGAAGGACGGTATGGGCGGCCTTGCGGGAATGATCCCGGGCATGCCGGGCGGTTTGCCTTTCTGACCCGGTTTCGGAGAGCAAAAACATGAATGGATTTTCTCCTCCTCTGGAGAAACTGATCAATCAGCTGAGCCGTCTGCCGGGAATCGGCAGGAAATCCGCCCAACGGATCGGATTCTTTTTGTTGAAATCGGATCCCGATAAAGCGGAAGAGCTGGCGGAATCGATCCTGGAAGCCCGGAGAAGTGTCCGTTTCTGTTCCCTGTGCAACACGCTGACCACCAGCGATCCCTGTGAAATATGTGGTGATACCAGGCGGGATCGGAAGACGATCTGTGTGGTGGAAGAGCCGTTCAATATTCTTTCCATTGAAAAGACCCACCTGTACCGGGGGCTCTATCATGTTCTTCATGGGAATCTGTCCCCCGTACGGGGAGTGGGCCCGGATGAACTGAAAATCCCGGGATTGATTCAGCGGTTGCGGGGAGGAGATGTACAGGAAGTGATCCTGGCCACGAGTCCCACCACGGAGGGAAACGCGACATCTCATTATCTTGGAGAGCGGCTGCGGGGAATGGGAATTCGTGTCACCCGCATCGCGATGGGGTTGCCCATCGGTGCCGATCTTGATTACGTGGACGCGTTGACCATCGCGCGTTCACTGGAAGGGCGTCGGGAAGTGTGATCCATGAAGGTTGACAAGCCTATTCAAGCGTTCCATAATAGTTAGACCATGCAGGAAAACTTTATCATATACAACGAAGAGTATGTGTTAATCAAGAAGATTATCGAAGATCTCAAGAAGAATTCGAGTTCCGAGATCGTCTTTATCACTGATTCCGAGGGGCATTGCATCGCGTCCACGGGGGATCTGGATGATTCATACCTGAATTCCATCTCCTCTCTGGTGGCGGGCAGTATGTCCGCGGTCAACAGCATTGCCCAGATGCTTGAAATTGACAAGTTCGGCAGTGTGCTGACGGAATCGGATACCAAAAGTCTGTACGTATCTCTGATCAACGAGCGGACGATGTTGATCAACATTTTCAGACGGGAATCCAATCTCGGGCTTGTCCGTTTCAGGGTTAAAAATTCCACCGCTGAACTGGCAAAAGTATTCAAGACCATTAACGAGAAATTGAAGTCAAATGTTTTCAAGGATGACATCTCTCCCTTTGAAGGGGTGACCGACGAGGACATCGACGAGATATTTGGAGACTGACATTGTCGTTCCTAAACTATTCCACCAGAGAAATCAATTTTAAGATTGTATACTATGGCCCCGGGCTCAGTGGAAAGACAACCAACATCAAACAGATTTATGAAAAGATAAAAAGTGAGAATAAGGGGAAGCTGGTGAGCCTGGCCACTGAAACGGAACGCACGCTCTTTTTCGATTTCTTTCCCCTGGATCTGGGCCAGATCAAGGGATACAAGGTCAAATTTCATTTGTATACGGTCCCGGGTCAGATTTACTACAGCAGCTCCAGAAAACTGATTCTGAAGGGTGTGGATGGACTTGTTTTTGTCGCGGACTCTCAAAGGGAGCGTTTCGAGGCCAACATCGAAAGCATTGAGGATATGTTTGAGAATCTCAGGGAATACAAACTGGATTTCGATAAGATGCCCTATGTGCTCCAGTTGAACAAACGGGACCTCCCCAATATCACGCCGGTGGATGAACTGATTCCCGTGCTGCGGAAAAAGAATGAACCGGTTGTTGAGGCTGTGGCCACCACCGGGGATGGCGTGATTGACACACTGAAGCAGATATCCAAGCTTGTCATGATTGATGTGAAGAGGAAACTTCAATGAGTGGAAAAACGATCATCGAGAAAATCTTCTCCAGCCACACAAGCGAAACGGTTGTTCCCGGGCATATTGTCTGGATCGACCTGGACGTGGTTTCCGCGCGTGACTTCGCGGGTCCCAATGTGGTCAAAAATTTCCGTCAATACTATGGTGATGAACCGGTGTTTGATAAGGAAAAGATATTTTTCACCTTTGACCTCACCGTTCCGCCGAAAACCATTCAATACGCCAACAACCAGCAACTCTGCCGGGAGTTTGCCCGGGAACACGATATCCGGGTTTTTGATGTGGATCGTGGAATCGGCACCCATACCTTTATTGAAGAGGGAATCGCTTTGCCCGGAACCATTGTGGTGGGCACGGACAGCCACATGAATATACTGGGCGCGCTGAACTGCTTCGGCCAGGGGATGGGGGATGTGGATATCGCCTACGGGGTCCGCTCCGGGCGCACCTGGTTTGAAGTTCCCGAGACCACCCGGGTTCACGTAACGGGTATGCCGAAAGGCCCCCTCACCGCGAAAGACCTGACGCTCAAGATACTGGGTGAGTTGAAAACCGATCGTATCCTGGGGAGAGCCGTTGAATTTGTGGGCCCGACGGTGGAAAATCTCGATTTGCCGGGACGGATCACGCTGCTGAGCATGATTACCGAAATGGGCGGAATTGTGGGGTTCATCCCCTTTAATTCGGAGACGATGAATGAAATTCTCCGTTTGAACGGAAGAGGGGAGTGTCCGCCGGAGGTCCGCGCGGATCCGGATGCCCTTTACGCGGAAGAAATCACGGTGGACGTGTCCGACGCGGAAGCCATGGTGGCCGCGCCCCCGGTTCCCCATAACGTGCGCAAGGTCTCCGAGCTGAGCCATGTCAAGGTGGATTTCGGATTCATCGGTTCCTGTACCAATGGGCGGTTTGAGGACATTGAAGCGGCCTGGAAAATTCTGAAAGGTCGGAAAATCGCCGCGGGAACCCGTCTTGCCGTGGTTCCCGCCACCCGCCGGGTGTACCGGGAACTGATGGAAAAGGGGATTCTCAATGACCTTTTTCTTGCCGGGGCGATCATCGCCAATGCCGGGTGCGGCGGATGCGCCCAGGGTCATGTGGGGATGACCGGTCGCAATGAGGTGATGGTCTCAACGGGAAATCGAAATTTTCCCGGGAAACAGGGCGACGGGAACAACTACCTGGCTTCACCCGAAGTGGTGGCCTGGTCCGTGCTGAACGGGACCCTTTCCTCCGAGGAGTTATAAACCATGTCTGAAACCCGGTTTGAAGGTCGCCTTCTCGTTTTGTCGGATGATCACAATCAGTTGATCAAAGATATCGATACGGATCAGATTTTTCATAACGCCTTCCTCCATATCACGGATATGGCTGAGATGGGACCCCATGCCATGGGAAATCTGGAGGGTTGGAAGACGTTTCCCCAGTTGGCAAAAGAGGGAGATGTGGTTGTGGCCGGTCCCAACTTCGGTGCCGGTTCATCGCGTCAGCAGGCCGTGGACTGCTTCCGCGCGCTGGGTGTGCGCCTGATTGTGGCGGAATCATTCGGGGCCATATACAAACGGAATGCCATCAACTCCGGCATGCCCATACTGGTGGATCCGGACGCTTCGGAGCGGGTGAGAAAGGGAGAATGGAAACACCTGCAACGGATTCGTGTCGACCTGGAAGCCGGAACCATGACGGACCTTGAAACGAAAACCGAAATGGCCATTCCTTCCCTGTCCAGGGTCCAGCGGGATATTCTGGAGAAAGGGACTCTGTTGCGGATCTGACTTCACGGAAGGAATTCGATTCTTCCAGGTCTTGAGAAAGTCTCCTTTTTTCCCTTCAGTGTTGACTTTCCGGCGAATTTCATGTACATTTATTCCGTTGAGAGGAGGATTGCCAATGAATAAAAATGAGCTTGCGGCCGAAATGGTCAAAGACACCGAATTCACCAAAAATGACGCCCTGATGATTATAGAGAGCCTGGTTGAGGTGGTGGGAGAACAGATGAAACGAGATGAAGGTAAGCTGACCATTGTCGGGTTCGGCACCTTTAAGTCCACCATGAAGCAGAGGAAAAAGGGACGGAACCCGCGTACTGGTGAGACCATTGAGATTCCCGCTCGTAAGGTCGTCAAGTTTGTGCCAGGTAAAAAACTGAAAGACCTTCTGAATTGAAGTTCTATAGAGATTGCTGAAAAGGCGCGTAGCTCAGTTTTGGTTAGAGTGCTACCTTGACACGGTAGAGGTCGGCGGTTCGAGCCCGCCCGCGCCTATTATTCCTTCATTTATATTTTTATGAAAAACAACAACTCAAAACCTGTTCTGCTTCTCGTTGACGGAGAGCTGGTGGATCTCAACTCCCCCCATTCACCGGAAGTCTCCGCGCAGGAAATATCCGCGGATCATCCCAGCGCCCTGGACACCTTCCGCCATTCCTGCTCACATCTTCTTGCCCATGCAGTGACCGAATTATACCCTGGCGTCCAGTACGGTATCGGGCCCGCGGTGGATACCGGATTTTACTATGATTTTCTGACACGTGAACCCTTTTCTCCCGAGGATCTTGAAAAAATCACCAAACGCATGAAGCACCTGGTCAAGCAGAACCTGCCGATTCAGCGACAGGAGATCCCGCTTGAAGATGCCATCGCGCTATTCAAGGAACGTGGACAGACCCTGAAAGTCGAACTCATCGAGGAGAAGGTGGAGGGTGACATGGTGACCGTCTACCGCCAGGGTGATTTCGTTGATTTGTGTCGCGGCCCCCATCTGCCCGCCACCGGATTCCTGACGCATTTCAAACTGCTCAGTGTTGCCGCCGCGTACTGGAAGGGAGACGAGTCCAGCCATTCCATGCAGCGGATCTACGGCGTGGTCTTCCCCTCAAGGGAAGCGCTGGACGCGCATCTTCTTTTTCTGAAGGAAGCCCGGCAGCGGGATCATCGAAAACTGGGACGAGACCTGGATCTGTTTTCCATTCAGAGTGATATCGGCGCCGGCCTTGTGCTGTGGCATCCCAATGGCGGAACCATTCGCTACGAAATTGAACGTTACTGGCGGGAACAGCACCTTCGTTCCGGGTATGAACTTTTATATACACCCCATATCGCCCGGGGTGAACTCTGGGAAACCAGTGGGCACAAGGGGTTTTACAGTGAAAACATGTTCACCCCCATCGAGTTCGACAACACCGAGTACCAGCTCAAACCCATGAACTGTCCCTTTCACATGGTGGTGTTCAAGTCACGGAACCGCAGTTACCGGGAACTTCCGCTGCGATGGGCGGAGCTGGGTACCGTGTACCGCTATGAACGCAGCGGAGTGCTTCACGGACTGCTTCGGGTTCGCGGGTTTACCCAGGATGACGCGCATATTTTCTGCACCCGGGAACAGATCCTGGATGAAGTGAAGGAACTGATCCGTTTCAGCCTGGATCTTCTGAAAACCTTCGGGTTCACGGATCTTGAAATTTTTCTGTCTACCCGGCCGGACCACTATGTGGGCGAGCTGGAAGACTGGGACCTGGCCACACAGGCATTGGAAGACGCGCTCAAAGAGACCGGGGTCGCCTATCAGGTGGATCCCGGAGAGGGGGTTTTTTACGGCCCCAAAATTGATATAAAAGTGAAAGACGTGCTGCAGCGATCCTGGCAATGCTCCACCATTCAGGTGGACTTCCAGCTGCCGCAGCGCTTTGAATTGAAGTATTCGGACGACAGTGGCGCGGTGAGCCGCCCCATTGTGATCCACCGGGCCCTTCTGGGCTCGCTGGAGCGATTTTTTGGAATCTTGATTGAGCATTACGGCGGATATTTTCCCGTATGGCTTTCCCCCGTCCAGGCCATGGTGATACCCATCAACGACCGCAATATTGATTACGCGCGTCAGGTACACGATGACCTGGTCAAAAACAGCATCCGCTCCCGCCTTGAGACCCGCAGTGAAGGGATCGGGCGGAAAATCCGTGATGCTGAAGTGGGAAAGATTCCTTACATCCTTGTCATTGGTGATGAGGAGGAACGGAACCGGAATATCTCTTTGCGAATCCACAAACTGGGAGACCAGGGAAGCATGGAACCCGAAGAGTTGGTCCGGTCCATTATTCAAACTATTGAGGAGAAAACGTTTGCGAAGAAGGTACAGTAGTAGAAAACCAATTCAAAAGACGAGACCACACCGGATCAACCGGGAAATCCGAGCCAGAGAAGTACGGCTCATTGATGAGGAAAAGAATCAACTGGGTGTCGTTCCCATTCGCCAGGCCCTTGAGACCGCTGAAGAAAAGGGCTTCGATCTGGTAGAAATCTCACCCAACGCGGAGCCTCCGGTCTGTCGCCTCCTGGATTATGGCAAATACCTGTACGCCGTTCAGAAAAAAGCCCACGAAGCGCAGAAACTGCAGAAGAAGATTCAGGTGAAAGAGATCAAGTTTACGCCGGTGATCGGTGAACATGATATCGAAGTCAAGATGAAGAAGATCAACGAGTTTCTGGAAGAGGGCAACAAAGTCAAGATTACGATCTGGCTGCGAGGAAGGCAGAAGCGCAAACCTGAAATGCTGCACGTCATGACTCAGAAAATATTGGAAATTCTGAAAGGAATTGCGGAGATCGAATCGCCACCGAAACGCGAGCGGTTTTCCAATCACATATTGATCGGCAGGAAGAAAGGAGGAAAAGATGCCGAAACTGAAAACTCATAGAGGAGCCAAAAAGCGCTTCCGGTTTACAGCAAGTGGTAAAATCAGGCGCAACCGTGCGTTCGCTTCACACATACTGACCAAGAAAAATGCGAAACGGAAACGGAATCTGCGTAAATCAACCATCCTGGTGAAGGAAGAGACTTCAAAAGTGAAGAAACTTCTCCCTTATCAGTAAGCAATCCGCTCTCTGAAAAAGATTGCTGTGGAAAAAGTAATATACGGAGGAGCAAATGCCGAGAGTAAGAAGAGGAAATAAGAAACTTCTCAGAAGAAAGAAAATACTGAAACTGGCGTCGGGATTTTTCGGGGCCAAAAGCACGAATTATCGTACGGCTAAAGAGGCTGTGGACCGTTCCCTGCAGTACGCGTACCGGGATCGTCGCAATCGCAAACGTGATTTTCGCCGCCTCTGGAATGTTCGCATCAATGCCGCGGTGCGTATTCATGATCTGAACTACGCGAAATTTGTCCACGGACTGAACCTGGCGGATATCCAACTGAACCGTAAGGTTCTATCCAACCTGGCCATTGATGAGCCGAACACATTCAAGGGGATTGTTGACAACGTCAAGAAATTCCTATGAGCCGGGAACTCAATCATGAGATTGGAGAGCTGACTCAGAGTTTCAGAAAAGAGGTTGCACAGGTTCAATCTCAAACCCAGCATCGCGAGCTGAAAGAGAAGTACTTCAGCCGTAAAAAAGGGATCTGCACCCTGCTCATGCGCAGGCTGCGGGATATCCCCGTTGCCGAAAAGGCAGAGGCCGGCAAACTGATCAACCTTCTGAAGCAGGAGGTTGAACAGGGCCTGGCTGAAGCATCAGAGAGGCTGTGCGCGGCGGTTCAGCGTGAGGAAGACCTCACCCTCCCGTCACCGGAACTGTCTCTCGGCTACACCCATCTGATCTCAAAAATCAGTTCTCAAATCGAGGATATCTTCATTCAGATGGGATATTGGGTGGCGGAAGGTCCGGAAATTGAAACGGAATACAACAATTTTACCGCTTTGAATATTCCGGAACATCACCCGGCTCGGGATGAACAGGATACTTTTTTCCTGAAGGATCAGGACCAGTCTGTTCTCCGCACCCATACATCCCCGGTGCAGATCCGCTTCATGCAGCAGCATACGCCTCCCTTCAAAGCCATTTTTCCCGGTAAAGTGTTTCGAAAAGATGAACCCGATGCCACGCATACCCCGGTTTTTCACCAGATTGAAGGGTTACTGGTGGATCGTGACATCACCTTTTCCCATCTCAAGGGGACCCTGGAGATCTTTATCCATTCGTTTTTCGGTTCCGATATCCAGGTGCGGTTCAGGCCGGGATATTTTCCCTTCACGGAGCCGTCGGCTGAAATGGACATCAGCTGTTTCCTGTGCTTCGGCAATGATCCTAACTGCAAAATATGTAAAGGGACGGGCTGGCTGGAGATTCTCGGAAGCGGAATGGTTCATCCCGTTGTGTTGAAAAACTGTGGGATCGATCCGGAAATCCATTCCGGATTCGCCTTTGGAATGGGTGTGGAACGAATCGGACTGTTGAAACACGGGGTTCCGGATCTGCGCATGCTGTATGAGAATGATCTGCGATTGCTGGAACAATTCGGATAAAACCCATGCGTATCAATATCGAGTATCTGAAAAAATTCATTCCCGTTGATCTCCCCGTTCATGAGCTCAAGGAACTTCTGGCCGCTCTGGGTCTGGAGGTCGCGGAAATCATCCAAACCGGCTCAGGCACCGTGTTTGATGTGGAAATCACCCCCAATCGTCCGGACTGGTTATCCCATCTGGGCGTGGCGCGGGAAATCCATGCCCGGCTGCCGGAATTGCCTCTCACCGATTCATATCATGCCGATCCCATCCAGATACCCATGGGGGAGGGGGACGAAGCGGTGGCTGTCCGGATCGAAAACCCGGCGGACTGCGGGCGCTATTCCGGACTGATTCTGAAGGGACTCAACCCCGCCTCTTCCCCGGAAAAGGTAGGGGAACTTCTGGAATCACTGGGGCTGCGATCCATTAACCGGGTTGTGGACACCTCCAACCTGGTACTCATGTCCATGGGGCATCCGATTCACATGTTCGATCTGGATCGTATCGCGGGAAAAGAGATCCATGTCCGCCGAGCCGTAAAAGGTGAGACGCTGACCCTCCTGGATGAGCGCCGGGTGGAACTGGATCCCGAGGATCTCGTGATCGCGGACCGCGAAAAACCGCTGGCACTGGCCGGTATCATGGGGGGGCTGGATTCCGGAGTGACGGAGGCCACCACAAATGTTTTCGTGGAAAGCGCCTGTTTTGACCCGGTTCGTGTACGCCTTTCCGCCAGGAGACTGGGAATCCAGACTGACGCGTCCTACCGGTTTGAGCGGGGTGCCGATATCCAGGCCACTCCCTACGCATTGTCCATGACGCTCTCCCTTTTACAGGAATGGGGCGCGGAAGGTCTCCAGATCACCGGATTTACGGATATTTTCCCCCTGAAGGATTTGGAGCGGAAGGTCGTGACCATGCACAGAGATTTTCCCTCCACATATACGGGCATCGAGATTCCTCACGAGGCATCTCAGGGAATCCTGGAGCGGCTTGGATTTGTCGTGGAAAATCCTCAGGCGGAGGAATGGCGGATCGTGGTTCCCTCGCATCGGGTGGATATCCTCTACAAACAGGACCTGGTGGAAGAGGTTATTCGCATTCATGGCTATGACCGCCTGAATTCCACAATCCCCCGCACGGTGAACACCACCCTGTTTCCGGCAAAGAACCGGGAAGTGAGAAAGAAAATCCGGTCCCATCTGAATGCCACCGGATATTCGGAAACCCTTCATTATTCCTTTCAGTCCGAAGAGGATAATCTGCGTTTCGCCCTTTCACCGGAATCCCATTGCTCCGTCACATTGCGCAATCCCCTGGGAAGAGATTACGCGAGCCTGCGGAATTCCCTGATCCCGGGGATTCTCGGAAGTTCAGCGCTGAACGCCAACCATGGCGCGCTCCGCGTGACCCTGTTTGAAATGGGGCACCGCTTCCTGTACCATGAAAACAAGGTAAAGGAAGAGGAGATGCTCACGGTTGCGGCATTGGGAAAATACAGACCCGAATCATGGCGGAATCCGGGAGGAGAGGACTATGATTACTTCCTCTTCCAATCGGAAATGAACCGCCTGTTCAAACGCTTCGGCCTTGAATGGAAACTCAAGCGGAAAGAATTGCCCTGGATGAAAAACGGCGCGTCCTTCGCGATTCGATGGGGAGACCGGGAAGCCGGTTGGATCGGTTGTCTTTCTCCGGAGATCAGCCGCCTCTATGGCGTGACCGCTGAAGTCATGGCCATGGAGCTCGACATGGCCGTATTTTTCCGTGAAAACGGCCCCGGAAGGTTCAAAGAGTGGAACCGGATGCCGTCGATCCGCAGGGATTTTTCCTTCTTCCTGCCTGAATCGGTCACCTTCGCCTTGATTGCGGAAAGGATTGAAATGAACCGTCCACGGGAGCTGGAATCATTTCAGCTGCTGGATTATTATGACGGAAAGAAGAAGAATACTGCGGAGAATCCCGCGCCGAGCCTGACATTGAGTTTTCAATACAGGGATGAAAAACAAACGCTCACCGGTGAAAAAGCCAATGAAATTCATCAGACCCTGGTCGTTGAATTAATCCGATCTCTGGATTTGGTCCAGAGATAAAAAGGAGGTATTGTGTCCATAGAAGAGTTCTCCAGTCTGGAAGCCAGAGTAACCGGGTTGGTCAATGAGATGAAACGGCTGCGAAGGGAGAATCTCGACCTGAAAACGAAACTGGAAAAAATTCGGACGGAAAAGAACCTGGACAGGAAAGAGAAGGAAGATATCCGCTCAAAGGTTCAAGCCCTGATTCAGCTCGTGGATACACTGGAAAAGAATGACCCGGAAGATTGATGTGAAAATATTGGGGAGAAGCTTCAGCTTCGACCTGCCGGAGGAGATCAATCCGGATACTTTCATGGAGATCGTCCAATATGTGGAGGATAAAGTACGTTCCGTGCGGGGACACTCAATTGACCTGGACTCATTTCGGCTGGGGCTTCTGACCTCGCTGAATATTGCTGAAGAACTGTTCTCCCTGCGAAAAGAAAATGACGGGCTTCGAGAGATTCTTCTGAAAATTGACTCGGTTCTCTCGGGCCTGGATGAAAAGAAACCTGAAAAGCGTGGCAAGACAAGCGTTTCACCGGCCATGCGGACACATCCATTGGGAAAGTAGATGATCCGTTCAAGGAGGAAAAATGCAAGCCCTTACATATATGATTCCATTTATCATCGGAATTGCGCTGACGGTAGTACTGGTGGTGGTATTCAAAAAGAAATTGTTTTCAGGAGAGTTCCAGCGCCTGGAGCAGCTTCGGTCTGAGTACAAGCGCCAGGCTCAGGATGAAATCAAGGATCATAGAAATCGAATAGATTCCGAGCTCAAAGAAGAGTTCATCAACTGGAAAAACGAATACAACCGGAAACACAACCAGAAGATCAACAAGCTCAATGAAACGGAAAAGCGACTGCTCCAGAAGGAAGAGAACCTGGACCGCCGCTACAACAACCTGGACGCCAAGGAAAAGGATCTGAACGCCAAGGACTCCAGGCTTTCAGAGAAACAGAGGGAAGTGGATGTCAGCCGCCAGGAAGTCGATAAATTGATTTCCGAACAGAGGCAGACACTGGAAAGAATCTCCGGTATGACGGTTCAGGAAGCCAAAGAACTGATCATGAACCAGTACGAGAGTGAAGCCCGCCTTGAATCCGCTCAGCGGCTGCGCTCCATTGAAGAAGAACTGAAAGAGAAGAGCGCCTTGATGTCCAGGGATATTATCGGGAACGCCATTCAGAGAGTGGCGTCGGAACATATAATCTCATCTTCCGTGACCGTAATCGATCTGCCCAACGATGAGATGAAGGGAAGAATCATCGGACGCGAAGGGCGCAATATCCGCGCCCTGGAAAACGCGACGGGCGTGGACTTTATCGTGGATGATACGCCCGAGGCCATCATCGTATCTTCTTTCGACCCCATCCGGCGGGAGATTGCGAAGCGTTCGCTGGAGACCCTGATTCAGGATGGACGGATCCATCCGGCCCGGGTTGAGGAGATTGTGGAAAAGATCGAGAATACCTTTGATGAACACCTGAAGGAGATCGGAGAGAATACCGTTCTGGAGCTGGGGATCAAGGACGTCAACCCGGAGCTCTACATCTACCTGGGCAAGTTGAACTTCCGCACCTCCTATGGACAGAACGCGCTGCAGCACTCCAAGGAGGTGGCCTTTATTTCGGCTTTCATGGCCAGGGAGTTGGGCGCGGATGTAAATGTGGCCCGCAGAGCGGGGCTGCTGCATGACGTGGGTAAATCCATTGACCGCGAAACCGAGGGCACCCACACGCAGATCTCCGTGGATCTGGCAAAGAAATTCGGTGAGAGCAAAGCCGTGCAGGAAGCCATCGCTTCCCACCACATGGACGTGGAATTCACTTCCGTGGAGGGCGTGCTGG
>CAYVBC010000009.1:0-23830 GCA_964449545.1 uncultured Clostridia bacterium
GCAGGGATCGCTATTTCCAGGAAGACGAGTACTCCGAAGCCAAACTGGTTCCGGAAGGCATTGAAGGGCGCGTTCCCCATCGGGGCAGTGTAACCCGCCTCGTCCCCCTGATGATCGGGGGATTGCGGGCAGGAATGGGACTCACCGGGTGCCGGAGTATCCCGGATCTGCACCGGAAGGCCCGATTTGTGCGCATCACCGCCGCCTCCTTACGCGAAAGCCACGTCCATGATGTGATCATCACCGAGGAATCACCGAACTACCGCAGGGATTAGATCTGAACCAAGATCATTTAACAGGGGAGGAAATAAGTGAAAAAACTGGGAATCATCGTCCTGCTGACACTCATCGTTGTCCCTCCGGCTTTCTCAACCATCCGCCCCCCACGATCGGGAGTGGGACTGCGTGTTTCCGCCTTCGGTATTCCCGAAATCCTGATGGATGCCTTCCTCTATGAGCACCCCGGCGTTTCGGGGCAGGGATTCACTTTTGAAATCCGCTCCTATGGAAGCAAGGGTCCCCGTTCCGTGTTCAGCGGCGTGTTCGCCCTTGAATACAGCCGCATGACCGGTGAAGGATATTGGAGAGAAACCCAACAAGAGATTCGGAAATACGGAAGTGGCGAGGTTTCACAGATAAGCGCCACGGCCACCATCCTGATGCACATATTTCCCCGTATGCCCGTCCATCCCTACGTCGGTGCCGGGATCGGCCTGGGCCGTATTTCAGTCTGGTCCGAGGGCGTGCACAGTGATGAACTGGGTACCGAGGTCAAGGAGACCTACCGGGAAAACATGATCATCCCGGTGGGGCATCTTCCAGTGGGCATCATCGCACGACTGGGTAGAAATTTTGAAATTCGTCTTGAGGGGGGATTCAAGAACGGATTCTACCTCGGCGGCGGATTGGTATACAATTTCTGATCACTTCCAGTCGATCCGCTCCAGTTCATATTCCAGAGACCCGAAACCCAGCTTTTGAGCGTGTTCCAACTGGGCCCGCGAGGGGATGTCGTGGGCCAACTCACGCAGAGGGCGTCCCATCTGTTTCTCTACCAGGTCCAGGCTCGCGGCATCTAGGGCAACCGGATCCCTGGACAGCAGGATCCCCAGGTCCGGAGCCATCGATTCAAACCCTTTCATACAGTCACAGTCACGGGATATCCGGGTCAGGAAGTTCAGGCAGAGCATCCGTTCCCTCTTTCCCGCCACCACACCCATGGCATGCTCCACGATCTTCTCCTGAAGGTTGGTGTGGGTTTCCTTCCAATTGAATCCCACGGCATCAAACCGGCATACGGCCAGGCATTCCCCACAACCGATGCATCGTTCGGGATCAATGGACGCCCGTCCATCCTCCAGACGAATCGCATCCCTGGGACACCAGCGGACGCACTCTCCGCACCCCGTGCATTTCTTTCGTTTGATCCGTGGTTTCGCCGTTGAATGCTGGATCAACTTTCCCCGGCGACTGGCGCATCCCATCCCCAGGTTCTTCAGTGCGGCACCGAACCCGGCAAGGAGATGACCGGTAAAATGAGAAACCAGCACCAGGCCCTGGCTTTTGACGATCTGCGCCGCGATTTGGACCTCTTTGAAATGACTCCCCTGAATGGGCACGGCCACCTCTTCGTCTCCCATTAATCCATCCGCCATGACAATATGCATCTTCGTGGCCTCCGGGGTAAACCCGTGCTCATGGGCCAATGCCATGTGATCCACGGCATGGGTGCGACGCCCGCGATACAGGGTGGATGTTTCCGTGAGAAAGGGAATCCCTTCCCGTTCTCGTATCGCGGAGGCCAGTACGGCCAGGAAGGGCGGGCGCACATACCCACTGCTGCCCTCTTCACCAAAGTGGGTCTTCACCGGAACCATGTCCCGGGGGCGGATAAAATCAAGCAGGTTTTTCTCCTTCAGTATCCGTGCAAGAACAGTGGGAAGCTGAAGATCCGCTTCTCCCTCCCCCATGGGGAGCCAATACACCTTTTCACGCATTGTTATTCTCCTGATTCCGGATAAATAATTTCGGATACACCGAACCACTGAGCGAGGCTGTGGCTGACCGCGGAGGTTACATCAGCCCCCTTCACTCCATGCAGTTCCGCCAGCGTTTCCACCACCCGGCGCACAAGAAACGACCGGTTCGGACGTCCACGATGGGGCTCGGGGGCCAGGTAGGGAGAGTCGGTCTCCGTCAGCACTTTTTCCAGGGGTACACGGGTGGCCACTTCCCGGAGTTCCCCGGCGTTGCGGAAGGTGATGATTCCGGAAAAAGAGATCAGATACCCCCGCTTCAGGATCTCATCCGCGTTTACGCTATTCCCGGTGTAGCAATGAAACGCCACGGGACCGGTGAAAGCGAGTCGTTCCAGCGTCTCCATCACCTGGGGCTCCGATTTCCTCGAGTGGATCACCAGGGGAAGCCGGGCTTCCCGGGCCATGGCGATCTGGCGTTCGAACACCCGTTGCTGGTTCTCCCTGCTGGAGAGGTCGTAGTGGAAATCCAACCCCGCTTCGCCGAATCCAATGGTCCGGGGATGGGCCAGCATCTTTTCAAGACGTTTCTCCGTAACCGCATTGTATTCGTCCGCCTGGTGCGGATGGGCCGCGGCCATGAGGAAAACCCGGTCATTCGCATCCAGGCCCTCCAGGGTTCGGGGCAGTGATTCTTCGCTGTAGGGATCGGCCACGGTGACCAGGGCGGAAAATCCGGCGTCAAAGCATTCCGCGACCACTTCCCGGCGCCGGCCGTTGAAGGTGTCATCGTCCAGGTGGCAGTGAAAATCGATTTCATTCATGAGATGGTTCCTTGCGTACAGTATAACAGAGGAATCGGGACGAGGCCAGCGGGACTCACCCTCCGAATGCCGCCCCCTTCGCAAAAAAAATTCAGATTCAAACATGAAAGGCGGTATCGGACCCAATGGCTGTTGCAATTAAATTTTCCCTGTGATAGAAGGGAAGTGCCGGTGTTTCCAACCTCAAGGACGGAGCACACGCGCCGGGCGGGGAGGCGTCCCCGCCCGGCGCACCTAATCCGTTTTCTCAAAGCATTGCAACAGAGGAGGTTGTGTTGAAGATACTGAATGATTTCCTGTTGACACTGGATGGATTCCTGGGAGGCAGCAACTGGTTCCCTTTCCTGCTGATCGGTACCGGCGTTTTCTTTACCATTTACCTGAAGTTTCCCCAGATCCGCTACTTCCGTCACGCCACACGGATCGTTTCCGGAAAATATGAGAAAGACTCTTTCAAGGGAGACACAACCCATTTTCAATCCCTGGCCACGGCCCTTTCCGGCACAATCGGCACGGGAAACATCGGGGGCGTGGGGCTGGCCATTTACATCGGCGGACCCGCGGCGCTGTTCTGGATGTGGGCCACGGCCTTCTTCGGCATGTGTACCAAGTTTGTTGAATGTACCCTGTCACACAAGTACCGTGAAGTGGATGACCGCGGCGGGATCGCCGGCGGTCCCATGTACTTCATGAAAAACAAGCTTAAAATGCGCTGGCTGGCCGTGACATTCGCCATCAGCACAATCATCTGCAGCCTCGGCACGGGCAACATGCCCCAGATCAACAATATCGCCACATCCATGGAATCCACCTTCCATCTTCCCGCCTGGATCACCGGGGCCGTGCTTTCGGTCCTCCTGGCCCTGATCATCATCGGAGGAATCAAGCGGATCGCCAGTGTCACGGAAAAAATTGTTCCAGCCATGGCCCTGATCTACATTGTGGGAGCCCTTTCCGTCATCTTCATGCATTGGCAGAACATCATTCCCTCATTTGGCGCCGTATTCCGGGGCGTGTTTCAGGGAAGCGCCGCAATGGGGGGATTCATGGGTGCCACAGTGGCATTCGCGTTCAACCGGGGCGTCAATCGGGGGATCTATTCCAATGAAGCCGGACAGGGTTCCGCGGCCATCGCTCACTCGGCGGCCAAGGCGGACGAGCCCGTATCCGAAGGCATGGTCTCCATTCTTGAGCCCTTTATTGACACCCTGATCATCTGCACCCTGACCGGATTGACCATCCTCTGCTCCGGAGTCTGGACCCAGAAGGTGGACAACGTATTCCAACGGTCGGACATGGAGTTCGTGTCCGGACGTTTTCTCCAGGAAAACCCCGATCATGTTCAGCGATTGGGCCGCCACATCCGTGGGATGGAGGGAAAACCCGTCCAAACCTACTCCGGCACCCTGGCGGTCAGGGACGGCCTCCTTGACACCCGGGCCGAGGTCACACTGATCCATGCGCGTTCCATCGCGGAGGATGTGAGATATAGCCTCAACGGCGCTCCTTTCACTGGAGAGATGCTAATCCGAAATGGATCCATCGACGATTCCAGTATTCAGATCTCGGGGAAATCTCTGATTCACAGTGCCGTCCTGACGGCCGAGGCATTCAAAAACGGATTCTTCGGCCGCTACGGGCAGTTCATCGTATCCATCGGGCTGCTCCTGTTCGCCTTCTCCACCGTCATTTCGTGGTCCTACTACGGTGGCCGGGCCGTCACCTTTCTACTGGGCACCCGATATATCCTTCCCTATCGCATCCTGTACATCATCGCGTTCTTTTTCGCGGCACTCATCGACACCTCGGTCGTATGGTCCCTGGCCGCGGTGGCGATCATACTCATGACGGTTCCCAACCTCTTTGGAATTCTCATGCTCCACAAGGATATGAAGAATTCGGTCCTGGATTACTGGAAGAAATTCCAGAAAGATCATCCGGAAGAAGCCGAACGCATCGGAATCCATTCGTAAGAAAGCAATCGATTGCGGGGTCAATTCGCGAATTGCCCCCGTAGATGCCGTCAAGGGGGCACGGCATGCCGCGCCCCTACCGGGTAAGATCAGAATTGATTGAGATTTACAGGCTTTCGGTAAAGAGGGAGGGCTGTTCCTTTTCTTCGAACATCTCCGTCAACTCTTCCAGTGAAGGCAATTCCGACAGGTCGTTAAGCCCGAAGTAGAGGAGAAATTCGCGGGTTGATGCGTACAATAAGGGACGTCCCGGAACTTTTTTTCGTCCCGTAATGCGGATGAGTTTCTTCTGCAGCAGGTTTTTAACCGGGCCCACGGAGTTGACGCCACGCATTTCGGAAATCTCGGCAATGGTCACCGGCTGGCGATACGCAACGATGGAGAGGGTTTCCAGGGACGCGATGGTCAGCCGGGAATGAGCGCGAACCGCAAAAAAATGTTTGAGCACGGGGTGAAGCTCGGGGCGGGTGACCAGTTGCAGCCCCCCGCCGGAACGGAGCAGGGAGAGCCCACGGAAGGAACCCGCCATGCGCGCTTCCAGCGCCTCCACCACGGATTGGAACTCCCCGGCATCCCGGCATCCCACGTATTCGGCCAGCCGTGCCGGAGGCAACGGATCCCGGGACACAAAGAGAACGGCTTCCAGAAAAGCCAGTTTTTCATCCAGGGAGGAAAATTCCGGGGAATGGTCATTCGTCGACATGGCCGTCTCCCTTACTTTCATTCTTCCAGACGGAAATGGAGTCGAAAAGACGCTTCTGCACCGCCACAACGAGGCGAAGTTTCACCAGCTCCAGGAGGGTGAAAAAACTCACCAGGATCTCTTCAATGGTGTCCAATCCCTTTACGTAGGCGGCAAAATCAATAAAGCCTTCCGTTTCCAGCAGCTTCAGCAACTCATCTTTTTTTTCCTGAATAGAGTAGTTCTTGCTTTCGATGTAGAACACCCGCTCCCGTTCACTGCGCTTGAGAAGGTTCAGAAAGAGCTCCGCCAGTTGAAATGAGGAGACCTCTTCGAGTTCGAACTCCCGACTCTCAAAATTCTCCACCACATCCTGTCGTCGCCAGAGCAGAAGCTGGTCTCCCTCCATCTGCTGCAGCATGCGGGAAATCTTCTGTACCTTGTCGTACTCCACCAGAGAGCGCAACAGACGATTTTCATCGGAGTCTTCGCGTACGGATTCCAGACGTGGCAGAAGGGAACGGGATTTGATATATATCAGCGTGGACGCGGTCATGAGAAAATCACCCTCCCTGGAGGGATTAATCCCTTTCCCCCGGTCCAGGTAGCGCAGATATTCGGTGGTGATCTCCGAAATCCGCACATCCATGATATTCATCTTCTTCTTGCGGATCAGATACAACAGGAGGTCCAGGGGCCCTTCAAACAGATCGGTTTGAACCTGGTACCCCCCCGCATCCATCAGAGTTTTACACTCTCACGGACCACTTCCATGGTCCGTCGGGCGCGATCCCGCGCCCGGTCATTGCCCGGAGCCAGCAACTCCCGGACATCCAGGTCCACGAATTGCCGACGACGTTCCCGTATGGGATCCAGGAAACCATTCAGGTTGCGCAGAAGGATCTTCTTGCAGTCCACGCACCCGATTGCGGCCGAACGACATCCGGCATCGATCTCCGCGATCTCCTCTTCACTGCTGAAGGATCCGTGAAACGTGAAAACCGGGCAATCTTCCGGAACACCGGGATCCGAGCGTCGCTGTCTCCGGATATCCGTCTTCATGGGCATGATCTTGGTTTTCACTGCCGCCTCACTGTCACTGAGGTTGATCACATTGCCATAGCTCTTACTCATTTTCCGGCCATCCAGTCCCGGAAGGCGGGAGTGGGGGGTGAGCAACTCCATCGGCTCTTCGAACACATCACCGTAAAAATTGTTAAAACGACGCACGAGCTCCCTGGCCAGTTCAATGTGAAAAACCTGGTCTTCACCCACCGGGACGGTATTCCCGCCCACCACGATGATGTCCATGGTCTGCAGCAGGGGATATCCCAGGAATCCGAAAGTGTTCAGGTCGCGGTCCGAGAGTTGGGCTCTTTGCTCCTTGAAGGTGGGAACACGCTCCAGCCGTCCGAGGGGAGCGATCATGGAGAAAAGCAGAAACAGCTCGGGAATCTCCTTGATGGCCGATTGGCGGAATACCACGCTCTTTTCCGGATCAATGCCCACGGACAACCAGTCCAGGAGCACAGCCCGTACATTCCCTTCAATGGGTGAGGGATCCGCATACTCAGTGGTCAGTGCGTGCCAGTCCGCGATGGAAAAATAGCATTCACACTCCTGCTGCAGTTTCAACCAGCTGCTCAGCGCACCTTCCCAGTGTCCCAGGTGCAGAGGACCGGTGGGACGCATTCCGCTCATAACTATTTTTTTGCTCATGGTTTTCTCACTGGGGCATGGGTCAGCCGATCAGCCAGAAGATCAGCCGGTTGATGGGACCTGAGATGAAATCGAGGCCGCCGAACCAGATCAGGGCTAGAAGGACAATGAATCCATAGCGTTCAAATTTCAGGTAAGCCATCAGGGCTTCCCCTCTCAACAGGCTTCTCAGTATTCCGCTTCCGTCCAGGGGAGGAATCGGCAGCAGGTTGAAAACGGCCAGGTAAATATTGATCAGGATCAGGTAGATCAGGAACAAAGACAACGCGGGGATTGCGGTTCCCGAGGTGTAGAGGCTGACCAGCCCGAAACGGGCCAGGATACGAAAAAGGGCAACCGCACAAAGCGCGAGGATGATATTTGATCCGGGACCGGCCGCGGCCACAAACATGTTGGCCCGTCTCTGATCCCTGAAATTCCGGGGATTGACGATAACGGGTTTTGCCCAGCCGAAAACCGGAGCCCCGATCAGGGCCAGGATCAGTGGAAAGAGGACGGTTCCCACAGGGTCGATATGACGCAGGGGATTCAGTGTCACCCGTCCCATGAATCGCGCGGTTGAATCTCCAAAACGATCGGCCATCCATGCATGGGAGGCCTCGTGAATGGAGATGGCGAACATCACGACGGCAAATTGAAGAATAATCAGAAGTACCCTGTCCATGCTGGAAAAACCTTAGCATAATTGGCCAAATCCGTCAACCACAGGGCATTTCAGGGATTTTCTCCGAAACCGGAATTCAGTTTGACATTACAAAAGGGACTTGATATAGTTTGACATCGGAAATACCTGACCCGGGAACTGCGTCAACCAGCCCGATTGAGGAGGACATAATGAAAAAAGTCATCGCATTAACCCTTATTCTTGCTTTTGCCACCGGTGCGGCGATTCTGCATGCCGATAAAAAAGCGGAGATGTATCTGGCTGCCATCACTGAGAAAAACACCGAGCTGAAACTTCAGAAGCTTGAAGAGTACATGGCGAAATACGGGAAAAAGAAAAAGTATCAGACTTCTACCCTCTTCCTTCACCTGGTGGATACTTCAGCTGCCCTGAAAAAGTACGATAAGGTGGAAAAGTACGCCGAAATGGCTCTGGCAAATAAATCCCTTACCCCCATGGACACGGCCGCCATCAAACTGCAATTGGCCTATGTCGCTGTTTACGCGAAAAAAGACATCCCCGCGGCCGCAAAGATTGCCGACGAAATCCTTGAATTCGCGGAAACCGTCAACACCCCGCAATCGGATCGTATGCTGACCGCTCCGGCCCTCCGCATCAAAATCGCCGCCCTGGAAGCGGGCGCGGAGGGACAGGCGGACATTGAAAAGGCCCTGGAAAATTCCATCCGCGTGTACCGGATTGATCGTTCCGGGCGATCCGCCGGATTCGTGTTCCATTTCAGTAAAAAACTGTACAACGAATACAGCGCGGTGGAAAACGCGATCAAGGGTTTGAAGGTCGTGGCCGACATTCCCAACCCGAACATCGAACATGTGGACCAGCTGGCCAACTGGTACGTGGCGGACGGAATCGACAACGAAGCCCGCAAGTACCTGAAAATTTCCTACGGATTGGAAAAAAGCGGCCGCAAAGCCTATACCATCGGGAAGCTCACCTATATCGTGGACCTGAAGGAGGGCCTCCGGTATCTGGCCGATGCCGTCGCTCTGGGAGAAGCACCCTATTCCAGCCAGGCCCGTGAACTGATGATGGAAGCCGTACCCGCACCCCAGCCGGTGGAAGGGGAAGAGATGACCGAAGAAGCCATTTTGCAGGCCAAGACGGAAACGGTTAATCAGTTGATCGAAGACGCCCACTCCCGTCTGGGACAGTGAATTTTTATTCCACGTTCAGGACTTGACGTCGCATGACTTTTGGTTTAACATGGAAATTCATTTGCCGGGATAGCTCAGTAGGTAGAGCGAGGGACTGAAAATCCCTGCGTCCGTGGTTCGATTCCGCGTCCCGGCAAATCTTTTCCCTTCCATATGAAATTCACATTCCCATCTTATCTCTTCACACCCACCCTTGAAAAGGATTTCTCCCACTGGGTCCGCAAGCGCTATTCCTGTCGAACCTTTCAATCCGAATCCCTTTCACCGGAAGATCAGAAGTTCCTGACCCGGATCTGTTCCACACTCACCACTGACTCCGGGATGGCGGGCATGCGCTTCCACCTCGTCCGCCATGCTGAATTACGCGACCGCCGCATGTTTATGACCGGAACCTACGGAATGATCCGGAATACCGATGCCTATCTCGTGGGCGTTCTACGCAGTGGGGAGCGTGAAGACTGGCTTCGACTTGGATTTTCCATGGAAGCCGCGGTTCTGGCCGCCACGACCCGGGGAATCGGCAGCTGCTGGGTGGGAGGTGTGTTTGACCGCCGCACGTTTTCCGGCCTGGTCAATCTGGATCCCAGTGAGTCCGTACCCGCCGTGATCGCCCTGGGGTACCCGGCCGAGCGTGCTTCACTGCGGGACAAAGTGGTCCGATGGAGTGCCCGCGGGGCCACCCGTTTCCCCTTCGAAAAGCTCTTCTTTCACAACCAGTGGGATGGGCGGCTGGATCCGGCAACCCACCCCCGCTTGACCCCACTGCTGGAAAATGTCCGGTGGGCGCCATCCGCGTCCAACCGCCAGCCATGGCGAATCGTGGTGAGTCATGACAGCCTGAGTCTGTATCTGGTGCGCACTCCCGGATACAGCCGATTGATTCCCGATGTTGATCTCCAGGCCATTGATATGGGAATCGCCATCTGTCATCTGGAAGGATCCGCGCGGGAGCTGAAGGTTTCCCTCAATTCACGGGGCACTCCGACTCTTCCGGGCGATCACGGTGGGGAACCGGTAATCACCTACTCCTGGGAATAGCTATCGGATTCTCCCGCTCTTTTGCTCAGTGAGAATCCCCTGATTTTCTCACATTCACTCTTTCCGCCGCTGCCTGTAGAAGGGTATCGTATTTTTTCTCCAGTTCCTGAGCCGGAATTCCATGGGATTGGACATTGAACACAAGGTGTTCCAGCAACCTGCGCGCCCGGGTGGAGAGATCCTCCTTGCCCGATTGCACGGCTTCCGCCAGATAGTCCATGGCTTCATCGGGATTGCTTTTCTGCAGAAGTTTACCGATGGTATAGGCCACGGCCGGATCGAACTGAATATTGTATGATTCCTTCAGAAGAACAACGGCCCGGTCATTACGGTCACGCCGCGAATACCAGAAGGCGAGCCGGTTCAGATACTCCGGGCGAACCAGGGAAGAGCGGCAGAGTACTTCAAGGGCTTCCAGCGCGAATTCCCCCCCGTCCGGATTAGATTCAGCGTGGCGGGCCGTTTCATACAGCTCACGGGCGGAATCCTCCGAGGGATCCATTTCAAACGCTGAGACACCGGCCCTGAGAGCTCTGCCCCAGTCTTCCCCGTTCCGCGCTTCCGCTGCCAGGATGCGCATGGACAACCGTTGCGTCGGGGCCACAAAACGAACCCATATCGCTGAATCGGTATGGCCGGGATCCACCACCGTTGCCAGTTCGTGAATAAATGCCGCGTACTGCAACGCCTTTCCCAGGTTCACAGACTCTTCTTCGCAAGCCCTGGACAGGTAAAAATAGAGCGCCATCTTGATACGGGGATTGTTCCAGTTCTCCTGAAGAGCACGTTCACCGTATCTCAATACCCTGGTAAAATTCCGGGTACGATACGCGGTGTCCGTCAGGTGAAGATAAAGATGTTTATCCACCGGTGGCGAATTCCCCTGCCTCCGGCTCCGACGCAGATAGGATTCCAGTGCTTCGAGACGCATGAAGGGATCCGGGATTCCGGCAATCGCTTCTAGAGAATTCCGGAACTCAGGATCTTTCTGTTGCGCCGGTTCAGGAAAATTCCCCGCCATTACCAGCGCGGTCCAAAAAACCAGGGCTGAAACCATGTATATTTTTCGCATCTTTGTTCAGCGCGCGTTCCCGAAGGCCCGCCCCCTGTGGGCGGGCCGATCCGCTACTGGGTCAAGATTGATCCAGGGAAGTGATCAGCTCCCGGATGATCGCGGCCTGCTCCCCTTCGGGCTCCAGCTCAAGAAATTTCTTGAAGCTGGCCACCGCGGAGGCAAAATCACCTTTATTCAGATAGGAATATCCCAGTTTCTGATAGGGAACACTCCACTCCGGTTTGATTTCCGAAGCCATCTTGTAGTACTTGATGGCCAGGTCCACATGGTTGCCGTTGAAGTTGATTTCAGCGACGTTATAGGCAAGGATCTCATCCTTCGGATCCAGGGCGATGGCTCTTTGAAAATACTCATTGGCCTTGTCAAAGTCCTGGTTCTGAACACTGATGGCCCCCAGGTTGCCCAGGGCCTGGGCATGCACACTGTTGTCCTTCTTCTCAATAGCAATGCCGATCACCTTGTTGTAGATTTCATTGGCCTTTTCCATCTCCCCCATTTCCCGGTAACAATCACCGACCTTGAAGAGAATGGTATGCATTTCGGGATGCTTGTCCAGGATTTTCTGGTATTCAGCAATGGCCTCGGCGAACTTGCGATCCTTGAAATTCTTGTTGCCTGCCTCAAGAAATCCCAGAAAACTCTCATGCATCATGGCCTGCACGGCAACTTTCAACGTATGGTGCACTTTGGGGTTGCGATTCAACTGGCTCACCGTGACCATCTGGAATGAGGGAATATACCCTTCCATGGTAGCCGTGATACGAAATTGGCCAGTGCCCAGGCCGATTACCGCCCAGTTCCCCTTCTCATCGGTTTCGGTGGTGAATTTGGTGATTTCATCCTCAAAAACAAGTTCCACTTTCACTCCCGCAACGGGATTCCCCTCTTCATCCACGACATCGCCATTCAATCTCGCTTTCCCGCGACTGAATCGTTGCGCCGTTATCGGCGCTGCGATCAGTCCAATGACGATCACCGCCATCATGCAAATAATCCATTTTTTCTGGTTCATGGTTGCCTCCGACTATTTCAATGTTCTCTATTACCTTAAACTACCGGATCCGGATTTTCATGCTTTTTTCCGCTACTTTTTCTTCCTCACGGTTGCTCACTCGAACCGTCAGAATGAAAGTTCCCGCTAAGTCCGTATCCGCGGCCATGTCGATCTTGTATCCAGCGGCGAGATCACCCAGCTGCTCTTCCTTTACGGACAGGGAATAGCTCTTCTTCCCCGTCCAGACTTCGGTTTCATCCTCTTTCTTCAATGTGGCTTCCACAACGAGGCCGGCCTTGTAATACTCTCCAGCCTTGCTGAAAATCAGAAGTTTATACGGCACCACCATGTGGAGATTTAATTTCCCTTTCCCGGCAGCCTTGGGCTTCAGGATGAAATCCATCTCAGTTTGGGCGAGTCCTTCCTGGGGCAGGTTGAGAACGATCTGCGCTTTTGTCAGTGCATTGAGGTAGTAGGCATTGGCCTGCATCATCTCGTATTTTCCCTGTTTGAACCGGTCAACGAAAATAATGGGGAAAAACCCGTAATGCCAGACCTCCACGGGAGGTTCATAAAAACTGTACCCCGTTGGATAGACGTCCCTTCTGTCCGGCTCCCCCAGCAAAACGAAAACCCGACCGCGCTCAGTCAGCCATCCCTCCCGCCCTTCACTGCGGAACAGGCGGTTGGCCATGGCGACTCGCTGATAGTAGGCTTCGCGGTATTCATTGCGATCCGTTTCGGGAGAGGGATCACGCCGCTTCCAGAAATCCCGGCGAAACGCAGGTCTCTCTTCCGGAGGAATGCTGACGTACCGTTTTCGCTCCGCGCGGTTGATGATGTACCGGACCTGAGCAACGAACTCGCGATCCCCGGGAGAAAGCTGCTTCTCCATGCGTCTCAGGTTACTGCAGGCGGAAACCGCCGTCATGATCAGCAGCAGTACCGCGACTTTTGCCGCGTTACGACTCGTCCTTACTCTTTTGCTCGCCATTTTTCTTCTCCCTTTTCAAACGCGCCACCATGGCCTTCACCGAAGGCTGAAGTGGGTTCTCTTCCAGGGATCGGTTGAAAACCTTGATGGCTTCATCGTGATTTCCCAGGTGCATGAGAGATTCACCCATCACATTCAGCACATGATAGTTCACACCGTTATGCTGCAGGTATTCCTCTCCCAGTTCCAGAGCGCTTTTCCAATCGCCACGCCGTCGTGCCACTTCCGCGCGAATCATGAGGAACATGTTTTTATGTTCTCCCTCCAGAAAGGGTTCCAGCACGGGAGGGAGAAGATCGTATTCCTTCAGGTGCAGGAGGAGTCCGGCGTAATCCCTGGCGTACGTCGGGGAAAGGGGATCCGCGTTACGGGCCCGCTGCAGCATTTCGCGCGCTTTTTTCATGTTTCCCAGGAGCCGGTACTGGTTCCCCAGGATATGATCATTGCGTGCGGATTCACTGCGGGAATAGGGCAATGACATGACCCAGGCGCGTTTAAGCTTGAAGGGCGCAATCAAGAAGGAGGCCTGCTCCTGGAGCAGGCGACGGCCCGCGGCATTCATCACCGCGACCTCCACCTGGTAATAGTCCGTGGCATAATCCTTCAGGGGCAGTGAAAAGAAGATATTGTTCAGGTCGGGGATGGAGGAAAGAGGCATCTCCTTCCGCCATACTTCTTCTTTATTGCGGTCCCCCTGGATGGTGACAACGACATTTCCTCCCGCCTGCAGATCGGGTTCCGCCCCAATAAGCTGAAAATAGATGGTCAGCGTGTCCGCGGCATTGAAGTCATTACGCGGGGATGGGACCAGTTGCGCGCCTCCCAGCAGAAAGGGTTTGAATCGATCCGCGGCCGTGGGATTTTTAATCAATCGGTGGGCCAGCAGAACCGGAGACATGCGGAGCCGGGAAGAATCCGGCACCATGACGTCGCCCTCGATAGTGGTGAATTCATCCTGGGCCGAGTTTCGCAGCAGAATGCTGTACTTGTAGGTTCCGTTGACCAGAGGGATCATGTCCTGAAAGCTGAACAACCGGGAGGTCAATGCCGAAGTCCTGCTGGAATCCATTTTTACGGGACTTTTCCTCGTAAACTGGTAGATGGTTTTCCCGTTCAGGTCTGTAATGCGCCCACTGGCTTCAATATTGGTGTAAAGAGAGTCATCATACCGCTCCAGGCTCAGGCGCTTGGGCTCAATGATATAATGCATGAAAGCCGTTCCGGAAGAATCCCGGAATACTCTCACCATGGCATCCCGGTCCACGTAGTTGACCAGGTAGTTGACGTTAACAATTCCCCTGTACTTGAGAATCTTTTCCGCGTAGCCGCTGTTGATTTTCACGGTGGGGGCTTTGGGAATTTTGGATGAGATCAGGATTTCCGAGGAGATGGACGGAGATGTGGTTGTCTGTGTTTCACCTGGAATCAACGTCAAGGATATGTTGGCGATGGTGGGCTCGATGGCGTAAAGTTGATTGTATGCCGCCTGGTAATCCACCGTATCCCCCTCATAGTTGTTCAGCAGGGAGGCCGGACCATATTTGATGGGGCTGTACAGGCGATAGGGCTCGCTTGGACTCTGCTTGAAAAAGACCACGTTAAACGCGCTGTATAATCCCATTTCCGGGCGCTGCCCGTAGAACCAGATCTCCATGTTCTTGACTTCAGTCAGGTTGTAGAACTTTTCCTTGTGATTGGGTTCTCCCAGTATGATATAGATCCGCCCCTGTTCGGAGCGCCAGCCCGGAGCCGGTTCTTCCTTACCGAACCATTGATTCGCGTAGGCGATCCGTTCCAGGTGTTCCTTCTTGAATTCGTTTTCCTCAGTGTTCCGGTTGGGATCACGCTGCTTCCAGAACGCATTGATGAAGATCTCCCGTTCGCGATCATTTTCCAGTTGCAGAAAAGCGTTCTTTTCAATGGGGGAAATAATATACACCACCTCTTCGCTCAGCCACTGGCGATAGTGCTTGGGAAGTTCCTTTATTTTAAGAATTCTTCCCTGAATAGGAAGCGTGGCCAGAATCAACACAATCAGAGCCAATGAAAATAGACGTTTCATCCTCTTTCTCCTGTATCCGCATGGTAACACAATCGCCTGAAAAAGCAAAGCCGGATCAGGTCCTGTGGCAGTGACTCCAGGCGCATCTTCAGTCAAAAATCACCGGCGCGAACTCTGCAATAACTTCCACTGAGCGCACCCGCGATTTTTCCACCCAGCGCCCCGTCCACCGCCGATTATCCAGTACCAGCGGGTGGATGGAAACACCTGCATGGGTCGCCACCTTTACGGAAAGGGGGATCACAAAATCCCCGTCCTGTTCCAGTGTCACCATTGCCGTCTTTTCAGAAACACTGCTTTGCACACGCAAACGGGGCAGGTGGCGGGTATTCACCCAGCGGTCAAGGAACTTCTCCAGAAGCGGATCCCCGCCACTGACCAGGCTCATGAACCGGGAAGAGGTGATGTTCCGGTAACGCATTCCGGAGAGAACCTCCCGCAGGCGGGCATACATCTCCCGCTCTCCCATTATTTCCGAAAGCATGGCGAATATCAGGGCGGATTTGTTGTATACCACGCTCTGCATGGCGTCCATATCATCGGTCAGGTTGGCGATCCGCAGCCCATATACAACAGGCCCGGAATCACTGTGCCGGATTACCCAGCGTTTCATCCGCCGGACCGCGCTTGAAAATGCTCGCGCGGACAAGTGACGTCGATGATAGAAGAGGGTTGAAAACTGCGCCAGACCTTCCGTGATCCAGATATCCCGATAGGAATTCCAGGAAACCTCCCCGCCCCACCACTGATGCGCCAGCTCATGCACCAGGCTGTCCTGGTTGACCCGCGTGATCACGGTGGGTCGCCGGTTCAGTATCCGTCTCCGGGTCGTCTGCGTCCAACGTTCATGTTCACCCGGTACGTTCATCACCACCAACCCCTGGTAACTGATGCCGCCGAACTCATTCCAGCGGCGCAGCACCAGGTTGATGCGTTCGGCCGTAGGCCGGCCATAGGCGGACACCAGATATTCCATCACCGATTCTACAGTTTTCAGATCAAAAATCCGAGGAACCGCCAGGTCCGTATTCGCATAAATATGTACCGGTACCGGCGCATCCACCTTTTCCCTCAGGACAAAATCTCCACATACCAGGCCCACACCCTTGGTTGCCGGAGTTTTGAACAACAACTTACGTCGCCCATGCGCTACGGTCTCCGTTACAAGTTGACCGGATACCAGACAATTGTATTCCCTGGGCACCGATACTTGAGCTGTGATCTCCTTGAAACGGGATCCGGTGGGACTTGGATAAAAATGAACATCCCGATTCCACAGAATATATGGGTCAAGGCCGCGTCGGGGGTCGGTGGCAAGAAATGCCGCCGGGTTTCTGCCCTTCACCGTATCTCCCCGGATCTTACCGGAAAAGTGAACCATCACTTTGCGCATCCGCGTTCCACGCAGATAATGGAGATCACTGTTTCCGCCCGGGCTGAAAATCGCGGCCCGCTGATCCCCCCAGGTACGAACGCCAAGCACCTTCAGGGATGGATTGAGTGTGAAGCGATACAGTTCAGACTCCTCTTTGAAAAACAACAACGACGTTCCCCACAGAAAGCGAGAGTCAGGGTTCAGAAACAGGTTCAACTGCATTTTACGCAGGCGGTCCGGCGGATTCAACGACATTTTCAAGCCGGCTTCCCGATTATAAGTCAGAATGTATCTGGATCTCAGCAATTCCGCCAGGGTTGTGTCCGGAACGAAACTGGGATTGTACTGGTACTGAAAACAGCGCCCCTTCGGGGCTTCAAAAATACCCAGGTTCAGGCTATTGGAAAAGCGCGGATACCAGTATTCTGAAAAAGCGGGAATATAGACTCCGAATTGCCGGCTGAATCGTTCCAGCAGCTTTTGTGTCGAATCCGCACTTGGGGAAACGGTCTCTATCCCCTCTCCCTCCAGCGGTATTTCCCTGTGATCCGAAAGGAAAAGCAGGGAGTTGAACTCCGTACTCATTTCCGGGGTTCCGTACAAACGTTTCAATGTCAATTTCTCTTCAGGGTCCGCGGGAGAGGCCTCGAAATCTCCTTTCCCCGTAAACAGAAGCAGACGGTCAAAGGGTTCCCCTCGCTGAATGGATCCGGAAATCAGTTGAAACCGGGCATCTCCACGTTTCACCACCATCCCCCGCGATGACACGGTACGATAGGAATGAATATAATCCAATGGATGAAGCATTCGGGTAAATTCCAGCCCGGATAACCGATGCTTCCGAACGTTAGCCACCAGTCGCACGATCTCGGCATGCCGGGGAAATTTGACAAATCCCATCATTTCTCCCGGCGCTTCCTCCACCAGGCGCAGGTCCACGGCATGGCGGAAATATCCGGGTAGGAGCGCGTGACTTGAATCGGCAAATAGTTCCGGAAGCCGATCAAATTTTTTGGACTTCAGTATCTCCTGCAGGTGGGAAGAGACGGAAGCAGACATATGGAAAGACAAAAACAGAATGACGGCACCGATATGGAACCACCGATTTTTGAATTTCATTGGATCGCGCGACCTCCTCAGGAAAGTGGACGGTCAATGCGGGAAGGAGGATGACAAAAAAAAACCCCGCCCCCCGGAGGGGACGGGGCCGTTTTATCCACTAAGCCTTAGCTAATGGAATCAGAACATGAACTTGACGCCCACGCGGACGGAGAAGGGAGTGCCGCGGAGACCGTCGCCGTAGAACCACATCTCTTTTTTGAAGAGAGGATCTGGAACGATTTCGAAGTCTGAGATGTCCCAGTTGGCAGCCAGCAGTTCCGCGTCGGAGATGGGAACGTTACCCTGGTTATAGCGTGAGTAAATACGCATGGCGGTGCGGGTGTTGAAAATGTTGTCGATATTGATGTTGAAGTTCAGGGTGTTCTTTCCGATCTTCATGTTGTATTCAGCATAAAGATTGGCGAACATCAGGAAGGGGGTGCGACCCAGGTCGCCGCGGTTGAATGGCAGAAAACCCTCCGCATCCATGGCGTACTCCGTGGAAACGGGGATTCCGCTCATGGCGTTGACGATGGCGCCAACGGTCACGCCGAAGTCGAAGGTGTAGGAGCCGTAGGCCTTGATCTGGTGGGTGCGGTCGCCGGCCATGGGGCCGTCGATCTTGTTCATGCTTTTGTCATAGGCCAGGTACCACAGGTCGAAGTAGCGTTCCACGTTGGGGTCGGTACGGCCGTACTCATCACCGGAAGCCAGACCGGAGTAGTTGCCTCTCAGGGAACTCCAGGTGTAGGAGACGCCACCCATCCAGTTGTCGGCGAAGCGCTTGTCCAGGGAGATGTTAACAGCGTAGTACTGGCGCTTGGCTTTGGGAATGTCGGGAGCGCCCTGGGGGATCAGGCCAGCGGCCTTGGATTCCTCCCAGACGCCCTTGATGAAGTCGCCGCCGGGGTTGGTGGTGTAGTACAACTCACCTTCAGCCGTCAGCACACCGATGTCCTCGATGGCCCAGAGCAGGTTCTTGTTGACAAAGCGCACGGACAGAGCCAGGTTCTCACCCAGTTTCTTTTCCGCGCCCAAAGAGATTTCAGACTGGCTCATGGGTTTCATGTTGGGATCGGTGGAGTCGAAGGAGGGAATACGGTAGTCAACAACCTTCCACGGGGTTCCGAGATCGATGCCGCCTTCAACACCGAGCTTATCCCATTCATAGGTGTTCAGGGGATAATAGGCGGTTTTCCACTTGAAGCCACCGTAGGAACCGGCAGCCATGGCCAGCTTCATGACATCGTAGTAGAGGCCGAAAGATCCGAAGATCTTGAAGCTGGAGTCACCGTTGACATCGTAGACGAAACCGAAGCGGGGGGCCAGCTTTTCGTCAAAGCCCCACTCGATGGGTTTGGCATCCGCGAAGAGCTCATTGTCGCTGTAGGAGGGGATGTACTCGGACTCGGTACGCAGACCGAAGTTCAGGGTTAATTTGTTGCTGATGGTCCAGGAATCCTGGAGGTACATGGCCCAGCGGTTGGCGTAGGCCTGGTAGAAGTCACCATAGGGTCCGGTATCGGCATTGCCGCGGACACCCACGACACCGTACTTGCCGCGACCGTAGTTGGTGCCGTACAGGACCAGTTCCTTGTCCCAGCTGAGAAAATAGATGGGGAAAATCGCTGTCTGGTCGTAATCCTGTCCCTGGCGCACGAACTGAACGCCCATTTTCCAGGAATGTTCGCCAGCCAGGTTGACAAAGTAGGTCAGGTCGGCATTTACGCTGTACTTTTCATCCAGGGCCTTCACCAAAGCGGTGGGATACCCCGAGTTGCGCCAGCCGGACGTCCTCTGGTAGGCCTCGGGAATATCCAGAAGGCCGATATTGCTGGTGTTGGTGTAGCTACCCACCGAGCCCATGTTGAAGCGCCAGCAGGGTTCATAGGGATTGACCAGGGGATCCTTGGCGTTACTCTGAAAGAAGCCGCCGCGGACGCTGAACATGAAGTTGTTGCCCAGGGTCAGGTCGGCGGAAAGGCTGCCTGACATGTTGGGGTAGGTGGTACCATAATCGTCGTAGGAGACGGCCGGATCAGGATCATCGAAGGAGGTGGCCAGGAGTCCTTTGTACTTGTAGAAGTTGTTGACCACTGATGCGGACAAACGCAGATTCTGGATGGGCTGAGCGGTCATCTTGACCTGGAAGTTCCAGTAGTTCTCCGTGCGTTCCCAATCGCGGGTCTCACCGCTGGCGGTGACCGTGCGGGTGTTGGTGTAGTAGATGGGCAGGAAGGATCCGAAGAACCACAGTTTGTCCTTCAGGATGTAGCCGCCCAGGGTGAAGCCGGCTTCGATGCGGTTGTCGTTGTTCTCACCGATGTAGTCGTTGTAGGCAAAAGTCTCGGCCACATCCGTGGAGTCACGGGAATAGTCCACGCGGTCGCTATAGTTCGCGCGCAGGGCCGCGCCGGAGTAGAATCCCAGCACTTCGCCGTGAAACTCATTACCACCGGAACGGGTCACCACGTTGATGACGCCGCCCAGGGACCCGCCGAATTCGGCCTGATACCCGGAAGCCTTGACCTGCACTTCGTCAACGAAATCGAAGGAGGCGCTCTGGCCTGCTTCTCCGTTCACGATACTGGTGGTATCGGTTCCGTCGATGTAGTACATGTTCTCCAGACCGGAGGCACCGTCTACAGAGGTACCGCCCAGCATCGGCTCGTTGGTGACGCCGGGGATGGCGGTCATCAGGGAGTCGAAATTACGGCCCTTGGGCAAGGTATTGAATACTTCCTTGTTCAGGGTCATGCCCTTGGCGGTGCTCTTGACGTCGATCAGGGGAGCTTCACCGGTGACGGTGACTTTCTCCTCGATGTTGCCGAGTTTCATCTGCACGGCCATGTCCAGGGTCTGCTCCACGGCAATATTGATGCCGTCGCGGATGGCGGTCTGGAAGCCTTCCAGCGAGTACACAATCTTGTACACACCGGGGCTCAGGTTGAGCAGACGATAGGTGCCGTTCTCATCCGTGATGGTCTCGGCTTTTCCCACCATCTTGGGGTTGGTGGCGGTCACGGCTACGCCGGGCAGTCCGCTTCCTTCCTCATCGGTAACCTTACCGGTGATTCGGGAACTGGACGTCTGGGCGAAGATAGACCCGCTCACCAACGCAAGCGTGATGAACAGAATCACAAGTGTTTTTTTAAACATTGAACCTCCCGTAAATTTGGAATTCGGGCTGGAATCTGAAATATCCGGAGAAAACAACTCCGGCATAATAGAGATGCCGCCCTTTTTATCCATTACTGCATGGAAGCAATAGCCATGCCACTTTGGATGAACTTGTAAACGCACCGGAATTGCCCACCTTCAGGCGCTTTGTCAAAAAAGGAAAAAAATTGAATCTTCATGATTTTGGATTCTTATTCGGGTTTTTGTACGATGACGGACAGGCCACGCCGCGCATTCTCCTCATGAGCATCACCCTTCCGCAAGATTGTACATGAAAACCCATGTCGAGAACCCATGGTTTAATGACGTTGATTTTTAACAGGTTGCGTCATTCAATATTTTGGGACTTCTTCAAATTTTTGGTTTTTGGTATTTACTTTTATTTCGGGTAACGACGTCCGCAATGGTTGTCCTCCCTGTGATTTCAATATCCTCCCATGAGAAAATCAAGACGAATCTGATTTGGCACAAATTTTGCTTAAAAAAAGGGAAGTATGCTCCATTCGGCTTTGTGCCGAAGGAAAACTTAAATATTAAACAGGAGGAAATATGTTTAAAAAAACACTGATCGGAGGCCTCGCCCTGATCTTTGCCGTGACATTGGCCTATGGCCAGTTGAACCAGACCGGCATGATCAACGGCGTGGTGACCTCCTCTGACGGCACCCCCTTACCCGGCGTGACTGTGACCATCATGTCACCGGCCCTGGTGCTGCCTGAAATGACCACCATTACCACAGAGAACGGACGCTACCGCTTCCCTTCCCTGTCTCCCGGCAGGTATGAAGTTCACTTCAGCCTGGAAGGCATGGGACAGATCGTGAACAAAGACGTGAAAGTCGGCGTCGGCGTCACCACCACAGTGGACGCGGAGCTGTCTCTCGAATCCGTGCAGGAAGAGGTCGTGGTTGAAGGTAAGGCACCCACCGTGGACCGCCAGACCACAACAAAGGCCGCCAACCTGGATTCCGAATTTCTGGATTCCATCCCGGCCCTGCGCACCATCGACTCCTATTTCAATATGACCCCCGGTGTCACCAGCCGCACCTCTCACGGCAGTTCCGAACGGGACAACGCCTACAACCTGGACGGCGTCAACCTGGCCGACCCCGCGGTGGGAACCCAGGGCGTCTTCTTCGGCATGGACATCATGGAAGAGATTTCCGTGCAGTCCGGCGGCCTGAAGGCCGAGTACGGCGCGGTCCGCGGCGCGGTCATCAACGTCGTGTCCAAGTCCGGCGGCAACAAGTTCTCCGGAACCGCCTCCGTGTACTACCGCCACGAGAGCTTCCAGTCCGACAACACCACCGGAACACCCTTGGAGGGCGAAAAATCCGGCTACAAGTACGAAGTGGAGCCCGGAGTCACCCTCGGCGGCCCCATCGTCAAGGACAAACTGTGGTTCTTCGGCAATTTCAGCTTCAACAAGCGTGAGCAGTTCGTATCCGGTTATCCCTATGACCAGGCAACGGAAATCCCCGCTGACGATATGCGCCCCTATCCCTACCTCAAGTTCACCTACCAGCCCAACCAGGCCAACAAGTTCGTCTTCTCCTACAACTTCTCCGACATCCAACGCAACCACCGTGGCGCCGATCGTTACCAGACCGAAGAAACCACTGCGAAGCAGGAAACCCCGACCCACGTGTTCAACGCCAACTGGACCCACTCCTTCGGCAGCAACGTGTTCATGAACATCAAGGCCGGCGGCTACTACAGTGAATTCAACCTCCTTGCCAAGAACGACAAGGCCTGGATCCTTGAATACACCGATAACTATCAGACAGGCAGCTGGGGCTATGACGACATGTATCTGCGCCACCGCCTGCAAGTAAACGCCGACGCCACCTGGTTCGTGGACGACTTCTACGGCGCCCACGAAATCAAGTTCGGCAGTGAGTTCCAGTACGGCTGGAGCACCCGCAAGATGCTCTTCAAAGGCAATGAATCCACTATCGCTCCCGGCTTCTACGGGTACGCCGAGTACCTGTGGCTGGGTGAGGGCTGGATCAACTTCTACTACAAGAATCTGGACATGAAAGAAAACATGATGAACCTCGGGTTCTTTGTCCAGGATACCTGGAACGCCACCAAGCAGCTGACCATCAACCTCGGCCTGCGCTTCGACCACCAGCGGGGCATCATTCCCGCCCAGGCCCAGGATGCCGAAAATGCTTCCCTCTTCGGGTATGACTACAACATCGCCGTTCCTGAGGCCCTTACCCCCATGAAGTGGACCACCCTGGCTCCGCGCCTGGGTATCATCTACGACCTGCTCAACGACGGCACCACCCTGTTGAAGGCCAGCTACTCCCGCTACTTCATGGCCAATGTGACCCAGTGGTTCTCCGGCGCCAACCCCAACACCTTCGTCAGTTTCAGCACCTATCAGTATCCCGATGGCAGTTTCGCCCAACTGCGCTCCATCTCCGTGCCCACCGATGCTGATCGCACTCAGATAGGCTATAAGGACTACGACCTGAAGGCCCCCTATGTGGACGAAATCACCATTGGTGTCGAGCGCGAACTCTTCGAAGACTGGTCCGTCGGTCTGCGCTACATCCGCAAGTTCGACCGCAACCTGCTGGAAGACGCCAACGCCAATAATCTGGACATGGACGCCCTCATGGAAGACGGCCAACTGGTGTGGACCAACTATGCGCCCATCACGGTCACCGACCCCTATGACGGCGGCACCGTAACCTTCTGGGATGAGTTGAATGTGCTGAACCAAAAACTTTACATGGTCAACCCTCCGGGAGCCAAGCGTGACTACGACGGCGTGGAATTTACCGTAGAGAAACGTTACTCCAAGGGCTGGTCCCTTAAGATTTCCTACGTGTGGCAGAAGTCCCGCGGCCTCATTGGCACGGATTTCGACTCCTCCTGGGGCGGCACGGGCTACTTCGACAACCCCAACATCCACGAGAATTCAGTGGGGACATTCCCCTTTGAACGGCGCCACCAGTTGAAGGTCCAGGGCCTCGTCAAGGGCCCCT
>CAYVBC010000010.1:0-3800 GCA_964449545.1 uncultured Clostridia bacterium
GCCTTCTGGAATTCTCCGGCCTTGTACAACCGGGAGATTTCCTGCATTGTTTTGGCTACAGGGGCGCTGTCTTCGGCCGGAGCCGCGTTCAGAACCATGGCAACCAGGATGATCATGAGCCATAGTATGGTCTGTTTCATTGTTCCTCCATATTGGTTCTGTATATTATACCAGATTAGTTATATTTGTCCATCTCCGCGGACCCGGAGGCTTGGGCTCAGGTAAGGGCATGGGGATCGTTGACACCTTCCGGAGGCTTCATTATAATTCAAGTCTCATTATACTCCGGGAGAGGGACATGAAACAATCCTTATTGATGGCGATCGGATTTCTGATGATTCTGAAGCCGGTTCCCGCCAGCTCCGGACCTTCCAGGACCGGTGAGGAGAAATGTCCACGCAGGGTCATGGTGCTGGTGGAAAGAGTTCAGCCACGATCCTTTACGCAATTCTGCCGGTATGAGGCGACATTCTTTCCTGAATCCGTGGCGGTTCGCTCTCCGGATGCCGGTATGGTGACGGATATCAAGGTTTCGGATGGGGATCGGGTCTCCAGCGGGTATGTTCTGGTCATGTTGAACGAAGGCGTGGGGGAAGAGCTGGAGATGGTGGAAGCCGAGTTGACGCACTGGAAAGAAACCCTCAGAAAAAGGGAGCGCTGGAGGGAACGGAATCCGGGAGCTGAAGCGGAGGCAAAGGAGAGGATTGCTGAATTTGAAGCCCAGCGGAATGTGCTGAAAAACAGAAAAACCGGGGTGGGTGTTCCCGCCCCCCTGGGGGGTGTTGTTGAGCTCATGGTAACCCCGGGAACTGAAGTGGTCCATGGCGATGAAGTGGCGAGGGTGGTCAATGGGAGACGGAAACTGGCCACGTTCCGCGTGGACGCGGATGATAAGGACCTGTTTCTTCCCGGAATGGAAATTCCGCTTGCAGATGGTTTGACCGCGCGTGTTTCTGATCGAAACGAAAGGCGTGTGTGGCTGGTGGCTGAGGATATCGCGGACAGTTTGAAGAGCGATCCGGTCCGGTTCCAGGTGCTCAAGCGTGAGGTCAGAAATCGGGTTGTCTTACCGGCAGAGCGGATTCTGTGGGATGAATCGGGCCACCATGTTTTTCTTGCAACCGGTGAAACGGCATCCAGGGCCAACCTGGAGATCGGAGCGGAATATGGGGGCAGGGTGTGGGTGACCTCAGGCATCGAGGTCGGAGATCTGCTCATCACAGCCCGTATTCTATCCGAAAAGCAGGGAGGCGTGGATCCCTCTCTGAGTTGTCTTGCTCAGGGGAAACGGATTGTCGTAATGGAAAAGAATCCTGAAACCGGTCTTTTTGAAAAATCCAGTGGTGAAACACCGGGTGAAGATCAGAAATTTCCCGAAAAGGATTCCGATATTTCAGAAGAATCGGAATCAATTCAACGGGATAACCGGGTGGCTGGATAGCCGGCTTCATCCAGCATGGAAATCACCTCTTCAACGCTCAACCCGGTATCCAGGGAGAGCGTTGCTTTTTCAAGGTTGATCTCCAGGTTGGTGATCCGGCCGGAGGCTTCAAGCCGGGCTTGGATCCGGGACACACAATGCCCGCAGGACATATCCGGAACTGAAAAATGCATTTTCATCCTGAAATCCTCCGTTTGACGCGCGCGGCGATTCGGGACGCGTTGAGAACCACGTTCGCGCTGCTGGCGAACATGGCGGCTTCCGCAATCAATGGATGCAGAAGCGCGAACATGGCCATTGGAATGGCCACCACGTTATAGAGGAAGGCCCAGAAAAGGTTCTGGCGGATGGTGCTGAACGTGATGCGGGAGATGTCAATGGCGTCCGCCACCCGGGACAGGCCTCCCTGGACAATCACCATGTCGGCACTGTCCATGGCCAGATCGGTTCCGCTGCCTACGGCGATCCCCACATCCGCGGTTTTCAGGGCCGCTGCATCATTAAGCCCGTCACCGATCATGCCAACGGTTCGCCCCTCTCCCTGAAAACGCAGGACGGTTTTCACCTTGTCGTCCGGCGACATCCCGGCCCGGAAGTCCGGAATATTGGCGGCCCCGGCCACAACGCGGGCCGCGGCCTCGTTGTCTCCCGTCAGCATGATCACCTGGATGCCCTCGGATTGGAATCGCGCCACGGCGGCCGCGCTGTCCTCGCGCAGGGTATCCGCCGCGGCCAGCCCTCCCAGAACCCTGCCTTCCACGGAGAGTTCCATGATGGAGTGTCCGGCGGCAGTCCACTTTTCATATCTTTTCAGCGTTCGGGGTCGACCCAGCTGATAGGGCTTCCCGTTCACTTCGCCCTGGATGCCCATACCCGGAGTTTCATGGGTTTCGAGGATATTTTTCGGAATGGAGATGCGCATTTTTTCGGCGTATTTCACAACGGCTTCCGCCAGGGGGTGGAGGGATTGCGCTTCAAGAGCCGCGGCCACTCCGATCATGGCTGGTGTCAGGTCCGAGTCCACCACCCGGGGGAGTCCCTGGGTGAGGGTGCCGGTTTTGTCCATCAGCAGCACGTCGAGATCCCGGGTGGTTTGAATGGCTTCTCCACTGCGGATGATCAGGCCGCGCCGGGCGGCCGCGCCACTTCCCGCGGTCAGCGCCATGGGAGTGGCAAGTCCCAGCGCGCAGGGACACGCGATCACCAGGGTGGCGACGAGCGCGAAAACTCCCGTGGAAACAGCGCCGGCATCCGGATTCACCCATGGGAGAAACGTGGACATCCGCGTCAACAGCGGAATAAGACGGGAGTAAAAGGCCCACCATCCTCCCGCGGCCAGGAGGGCGAGAAGGGTTACGACGGGGATAAAAACCAGGGTGATCCGGTCCGCCAGGGCCTGGATGGGAACCTTGGATGACTGGGCTTCCTCAACCAGGCGGATCATACGGGCCAGAAACGTGTCGGCGCCCACCAGCCGGACGTTGATTTCAAGAGATCCGGATTGCACTACCGTTCCGCTGATCACCTCGTCTCCGGTCTGCTTGGGCACTGGAGCGGGTTCTCCTGTGACCATGGCTTCAATCACCAGGCCTCTGCCTCCGATCACGTTGCCATCCAGGGGGATTCTCTCTCCCGTACGCACCATGATGCGGGATCCGGGTTTTACGCTTTCGGCGGGAACCTGAACAATACGGTCTTCCACCATCAGGTTGGCTTCATCGGGTTGCAGGGCCATGAGACGATGGATGGCGGAAGTGGCCCGGCGGCGCAAGCGGGCCTCAATATAGCGTCCCGTAAGGTGAAGAGTCGGCAGCATGGTGGCCAGGCTGCCAAAAGATAAGAGGTGCACGCCCAGACCGTTCATCCAGGCCGTTGCCCAGGCCGCCGCACTGCCCATTACCACGAGAGTGTCCATGTTGGTGTGCCGATGGGCCAGGGCGATACCGGCGCTGCGGAGGGTCGCCCTGCCGGGCCAGAGCCACAGAAAAATCGCTGAAACCGCTTCCATCCAGGGCATGGCGGGAATGTGAATCCCCGCCATGTGCAGGATCATGATCAGGGTGATGGGGAGAGTGATGGCCAGCGCTAATGTCAGATTTCCGCGGGCGGCCTGGAACTGGCGGGCGGCCGCGTCTTCATCCGGGGCTTCCAGAGAGAGCTCATACCCGGCTTTTTGTATCTCGAGGGCCACGGTATCCTTGGATACGGAGGGGTCTGCCACGATGAAACCTCTTTCCGTGGCGAGGTTGACGGAAACAAATTCAATTCCGGGAACACGGGAAAGCTGACGCTCCACAATGCGCACGCAGGAAGCGCAGGTCATGCCGCGAATTCCAAAAGACAGGCGGGATTCCGCTTC
>CAYVBC010000010.1:3900-23689 GCA_964449545.1 uncultured Clostridia bacterium
CGCAGGAAGCGCAGGTCATGCCGCGAATTCCAAAAGACAGGCGGGATTCCGCTTCAGTTTTGTGATCCTTGTCTTCCATGGCTGAGTAAGTCTATCACCTGCGGAATGGAAATGAAAGCGGCGTTCCGGAGCTCACGAAAAATGGACTGACCCCGGGGGGGGTATCCGGCACTGTACAGATCGGCGGCGGGAGGCCCTTCCGCCATTTTTTGAAGTCGCTCCCGGTTTAAGCGGTTTACGCATATTACGGAATACGCTTGAGTACTTCGCGATATTTCGTTACAATTCCGCTTGTCTCACGGGGATCGGAATTATTTTTGGAGGAAACATCCATGCGGATTACCTTGGCTTGTTTGATGGTAGTAATGCTGGCGCCGGTATTGTTCGGGACAGAACCTGACCCTGGTGAACCGGCAGCTTTTTCCCTTCGTGAAATCCAGGAATACGCGCTGCGGCACAGTCGCGACACGCGCGCGGCCCGTCTGGATGTAATTCGATCCAAGCGCACGGTCTGGGAAACCACGGCCATTGGTCTGCCTCAGGTGGATGCCACCGTTTCCTACCAGAATTATCCCCAGATCCCCACCACTCTGTTGCCGGCCCTGATCTTTGATGCGGATGCCAAACCGGGGACCTTTACGGAGGTGAGATTCGGTACTCAGCACAATGCCCGTATGGATGTGACCGCCACACAAATTTTGTTTCAGGGAAGTTATCTGGTGGGGCTTCAGGCGGCGCGGGTGTTTCTGCAACTGTCGCGTGACCAGCTCAGACAATCTGAGATCACCATTAAGGAGACCGTGGCCCGGACCTATTTTCTCATCCTGCTATCCGAAAGAACCCGCGAAATTCTGCTCACCAGCCTGGAGAACTTGAAAAAAACCCTCTATGAAACCAGGGAGTTATACAAGGCCGGATTTGCTGAAGATACGGATGTGGATCAGTTGCAACTGGCCGTCACGGATCTTCAGGATCAAGCCAAATCCACGGATGTTCAGATTCGCATTACCTACAATCTGTTGAAATACCAGATGGGATTCAATTTAAACGAAGTGATCACCCTGTCGGATGACCTGGATGGCATACTTGCGTTTATTGACACCGAGGAGTTGCTTTCCAGCCACCTGGATCTGGAGAATCACGCGGATTTTCAAACGGCGGATACGCGCGAAAAAGCCCAGAATCTGCTGCTGCGCAGGGAACAATCCGCCTATCTGCCTTCGGTTTCCGCCTATTTTACTCACAGTCGCAATGCCCAGCGTGACAAGTTCGATTTTTTTGCCGGCGGCAAATGGTTCGCGTCTACGGTCATCGGCGTAAACATACAGATTCCCGTCTGGAGCAGCGGTATGCGGCGGGCGCGTGTCCAGCAGGCGCGTCTGGATCTGGAGAAAGCACGTCTGGACAAGGAGCACCTCTCCCGTGGGCTGCAACTGGGATTGATGCAGGCCCGCGCGGATTTTTCCAATGCGCTGGATAAACGTGAATCCACCCGCAGAAATGTGGATCTGGCGCAACGGATTTTCCGCAAAACCAGGGAAAAGTTCCAGAATGGAACCGCCACCAGCCTGGAACTGACCCAGGCGCACAATCAGTACCTGACGGCGGAAACCCGGCTGACCAATGCGGTGGTGGATTTATTGAACGCGAAGCTCGAATTGGAAAAATCCCTCAGCCGTATCTGAGGCCGCGACAAAGGAGTGAAACAATGAAAAACCGGAAAAAAATATTGGGAATTGGATTGGCAATCACGGCTCTGACCATGATCGGGGGCTGCGGAAATTCTAATGGTTCCGATAAAATCGAAAAACGGATCCAGGCGAAACGGGAAGCCATCGCCCGACTGGAAGTGGAGATTCATTCTCTGGAAAACCAGCTTCAGAAACAAGTCTCCACTGGGCCCGATCGTGGTGTTCCCGTGGTGACAAAATCTTTGCAGCCCCAGTCGTTTGAACACTTTATCCTTGTGAACGGAACGGTGGAAGCGGTGAAAGAAGCCTTCATCAGCCCGGAGCTGAATGGGCAGATCAAGCGGATCCATGTGCGTGAAGGAGACATTGTAACTGCCGGGAATCTTCTGGTTTCCCTGAATTCCTCTGTTATTGAGAGAAGTATCGCGGAGGTGGAGACGCAATTGGAGCTGGCCGGCACCATATATGCCAAGCGTAAGGGGCTGTGGGAAAAGAAAATTGGCTCTGAAATCCAGTTTCTGGAAGCCCGCAATCAGAAAAAATCCCTTGAAAACAAGCTTGAGACCCTGCAGGCCCAACTGGAGATGACACGGATCAAGGCTCCCATCCAGGGGATCGTTGACCAGATCGCATCCAAGGAGGGGGAACTCGCCGCCCCCGGACAGCTTCTGATTCAACTTGTCTGCCTGGATGAACTGACCATCAACGCGGATGTATCCGAAGCCTATCTGCCCAATATCCGCAAGGATGGTCCCGCTGAAGTTTCCTTTCCCTCCTTTCCGGAAATGAAAGTCAATACCCGGATTCATCGGATCGGCAACACCATCAATCCGCAGAATCGGACATTTGAAGTCCAGATTCATTTGCGCAATGAAAAGCAGCTCCTCAAGCCCAATATGCTGGCGCTTCTCAAGTTGCGGGATTTCCAGTCGGATAATGCCCTGGTGATCCCGTCCATCCTGATCAAGAATGACCGGCAGGGGGCATATGTGTTTCTAATGGAAAAGGGAGAGGATGAAATCCCGAGGGCTCGAAAAGTATATGTGAAGGCGGGGATGACACAGGGAAGCCAGACAATGATCACTGAAGGCCTTTCCGCCAATCAGATGCTGATTGTTCAGGGGTACAACCTGGTCAAGAACGGGGCCTCCGTACGCCTTTCTTCTTCTCCGCCACCTGAAGGGAGCGACCAATGAATGCTTCCGGGAGCGCGGCAACAAAAAGCCGGGAATTCCGCTTGACCACGCTGGCCCTGAAAAATCGCAACACCGTGATCCTGGCCACCCTTCTGCTGGCTGTTTTCGGCCTCTGGTCATACACCTCCATGCCCATGGAGATGTTTCCCGAGGTCAACATGCCCAACATTTTCGTGAAGACGCTCTATCCGGGCAATCCCCCCGTGGACATGGAGAACCTGATCACCCGGCCGCTGGAGAAGGAGATTCACGGGATCAACGGTATTAAGGAGCTGACTTCCGTATCCACCCAGGACAACTCGGATATTTTCGTGGAATTCAATACCGGGGTGGACATAAAGGAAGCGCTCCAGGATGTAAAAGACGCAGTGGACAAAGCCCGCAGTGAACTCCCCGATGATCTGCTCATGGATCCCGTGGTCATGGACTTCGACTTCAATGAGTTTCCCATTTTGAGCATCAATCTCTCCGGAGAATACAGTGTCGCGGAGTTGAAGGAATACGCGGAATACCTCCAGGACGAAATCGAGACCCTTACAGAGATTTCCAAAGTCAGTCTCAAGGGGCTGAATGATCGGGAAATCCAGATTAACGTGGATCAACATAAACTGGAATCTTTTAAACTCAGTTTTCGGGATATCGAGGATGCCGTGAATCTGGAAAATGTGTCCATTTCCGGCGGAGACCTGAAAATCGACGGCACCACAAGATCCATCCGAACCATAGGAGAATTTCGTGATGTGACCGAAATCGGGGATATTATCGTCAAGTACGAACAGGGAAATGTGGTGTACCTCCGTGATGTGGCCACGGTGGTGGATGGATACGCGGATCCCCTGACTTTTGCCCGCCTGGACCGCAATTTCGTCGTGGCGGTTCAGGTGATCAAGCGTGCGGGTGAAAACCTCCTGGAGGCCACGGACAAGATCATGTCTCTGTTGCGCAATGCGCGGGATCGGGGCACGATTCCGAGGGATCTGAAAATCACCATTACCAACGATCAGTCCGAGTATGTTCGTGACATGGTCTCTAATCTGGAAAACAGCATTATTATCGGTATGATTTTTGTTATTTCCATATTGTTCTTTTTTCTCGGGTTTCGCAATGCCCTCTTTGTCGGATTCGCCATTCCCATGTCCATGTTGATCTCATTCGTGGTGCTTGGAATCCTGGGTTCGACGGTAAATATGATGGTGTTGTTCGGCCTGGTCCTGGCCCTGGGGATGCTGGTGGACAATGCCATTGTGGTGGTGGAAAATATCCATCGCTTTGTCCGGCAGGGTGTTCCCTTGTGGGAGGCGGCCTGCCGCGCGGTGGGCGAGATCGCCATGCCCATAATCGCTTCCACCGCCACGACTCTGGCTGCATTTTTTCCGTTGGTGTTCTGGAAGGATATCATGGGCGAGTTCATGAAGCATCTTCCCATCACCCTGATCGTGGTGTTGACCTCATCCCTGGTGGTGGCCCTGCTGATTGTCCCCGTTCTGGTCAGCGATTTTCTCCGCCCGGAGAATGAAGCGACGCTTCCCGACCGCCGCCGTTCACTGCGTCTTGCGGCCATTCTGGGGGCCCTGGCTGTAGCCATGTATCTGTCGAATTTCCGGGTGGGTGGCGGTTTGCTGGCCATGGGGGTGGTGCTCATCTTACTCAACCGATTTTTTCTTTTTTCCGCCGGGGAATGGTTCCGTACCCGTTTTCTGCCCTGGCTTGAAAACGGATACCTGACGCTTCTGGGCAAGGTGATGCAGGGCAAGCGTTCTCTGACCGTTCTCGGCGGTACGGTTCTGCTGCTGGTTTTCGCGGTTGTTTTTTTCGCGGCCCGAAGCCCGAACGTGGTTCTCTTCCCGGTGAACGAACCCTCCTTCATCAATGTTACGGCGGAATTGCCCGTGGGGTCGGAAGTGACGGCGACAAACCTTTTCATGCAACAGGTGGAGAAGCGAATATTCGAAATCCTGGAGCCTCACCGCAGTATCGTCAAATCAGTTCTGACCACCGTGGGTAAAGGCGTGGTGGGTGAAAATGAGATGGCCCTCGGAAATACCCCCAACAGGGGAATGGTCAATATCTCCTTCCTGGATTATGAGGAGCGGAAGGGGGTCAAGACTTCCCGGATCATGAAGGCGCTGAGTAGTGATTTGCTCGGCCGGTATCCCGGCGTCCAGATGTCCATCGAAAAGAATCAGATGGGGCCTCCCACGGGTCGACCCATTAACATTGAAATAATCGGAGAGGATTTTGAGGGGTTGCTGGATCTGACGGCCCGGATTCAGCAATATATTGAGAACTCGGGGATTGAGGGCATTGAGGGCCTGAAGATGGATCTGGATGTGGGAAAACCCGAATTGCTGATCCAGATCAATCGAGACAAAGCCAGGCGTTTCGGGCTGTCCACCGCGATGATTGCGGGAACCATTCGTACCGCTCTTTTTGGAAAGGAGATCTCTGACTTCAAGGTGGGTGAAGAGGAATATCCGATTCAACTGCGCCTCGATGAACGATACCGCCAGAGCATCGCCGCTCTTCTAAACCAGAAGATCACCTTCCGCAGTCCCGCCTCGGGGAAAATCATGCAGGTTCCCATCTCGGCTGTAGCTGATGTTCAGCCCAGCTCCACCTACAGCTCAATCCGCCGCAAGGACATGAACCGTGTGATTACCCTGTATTCGAATGTGATCGAGGGATTCAACCCGTCTCGGATCAACGAGCGCCTGAAGAATCTGCTTAGCCGGTTTGAGATGCCGGAAGAGTACGAATTCCGCTTTACCGGAGAACAGGAGGAGCAGCAGGAGACAATGTCATTTCTGCAGACTGCTCTTGGAACCGCTCTGGCGCTGATTCTGATTATACTGGTGACCCAGTTCAACTCTTTTGTCAAACCCATGATCATTCTTGCCTGCGTTGTGTTCAGCACAATCGGGGTTTTCCTCGGACTTGCCGTTTTCCGCATGGATTTTGTCGTGATCATGACTGGCGTGGGGATCATCTCCCTGGCGGGAGTTGTGGTGAACAATGGAATTGTCCTGATCGATTATATCGATTTCCTCAAGGACCGTCGCCGCGAAGCACTTGGCGTGAATCCGGGGACGGACCTTCCCATGGAAGAGACCATTGCCTGTATCGTCCATGCAGGCAAAACCCGTCTTCAACCGGTTTTGCTGACGGCCATCACCACCATTCTGGGTCTGACCCCCATGGCGCTGGGGATGAATATCGATTTCGGCTCTCTGTTGCGTACGGGAAACCCTCACCTGTATTTCGGCGGTGATAATGCATTGTTCTGGGGGCCGATGGCCTGGACGGTGATTTTCGGTTTGGCCTTCGCGACGTTTCTGACACTCATCGTGGTTCCCGTGATGTATCGGATCGGCAATCAGTCCAAGCTCGCCCTGGCCAGGCGAAGTAAATAAATAAGTTTTTGCTTCATTGGTTTTCACCCGGTTGGGGCCTGGGGTATAATGGGTGCTATGTCTGATAACAACCGGGTGGATCTGCTTCATGGCGGAATGGTTCGCGCCATCCTCCACCTGGGAATCCCTCTCGCTCTGGCCTCGGTGGTTCAGACGCTGTACAACCTCGCGGATGCGTTCTGGCTGGGGAAGCTGGGTCGCGCGGCGCTTTCGGCACCCGTGATCTCTTTCAATATAATCTTCTTTATCCTCTCTCTGGGAATGGGATTCTCCATCGCCGGCACTGCACTGGTATCTCAGTACATGGGGGCCGGCGAACCCGAACGCGCCCGTCAGGTGGCCGGGAACCTTCTGTTTTACCTGGTGTTCTTCTCGATGTTTTTTGTGGCTGCCGGCCTGATCTGGGACCGTGAGTTCCTCCGGATCCTCCAAACGCCCGAAGACGCCTTTGAGGGAACCCTTCAGTATTACCGGGTCATGGTCATTGGAATGCCTGCCGCCTTCCCCTTTTTTGTGTACCGGGCGGCCATGAACGGCTACGGGGACACGCGATCTCCTCTGAAGGTGGAAGTGTTGTCCGCATTGATCAACCTGTGCCTGGACCCGATCCTGATTTTCGGCTGGTTCGGCTTTCCCGCTCTCGGGGTGATGGGAGCGGCCTTGACCACGGTAATTACGCGGGGTTTCGCCTCCGTGGCCGGGATGTGGCGTTTTTTCAGCCCCAGAAGCGATTTCAGGCTTCACTCGCGGCATCTGATTCCCCGGAAAGAGTTATTTCCCCTTATGATGAAGATCGGAGGCCCGGCATCCATCGGGATGTCCGGCGCTTCACTGGGATTCCTCGTGCTGATGGGAATTGTCAACCGTTTCGGGACCGCGGTGATTTCGGCTTACGGCATCACCAATCGCGTCATCCATCTTTTCATGATGCCTGCCATGGGGGTCTCACAAGCGGTAACGGCCATTGTGGGGCAGAACCTGGGAGCCGGCAAGGTTCTCCGGGCGCGTCGGGCGGTTTCAAAGGGAACTGTCATGATTCTTGCCGTGGTGGTGCCGGCCATGGTACTGGTTGCCCTCACGGGCCGATGGATCACGGCCATTTTTATTCCGGATGATCCGCAGGTTCTGGCTCTGGGCGGCCCCATATTCAGGCTTGTGGCCCCTTCGGTGGTTGCGTTTGCCCTGATGTCGGTTCTGAATGGAGCGTTTCAGGGGTCGGGGCATACAATTCCGGTTATGGCGACAAATCTCTCTAGAATATGGATATTCCGGCTTCCCCTGGTGTACCTGCTGGCCATGGTATGGATGGGAGGTCCGGGGAATGATGGCGCCGCCCTGGGTATCTGGTGGGGCATGCTGGTCTCGAACTGCCTGGCTCTCTTAATGATTTCAGTCTGGTACCTTCGGGGTGGGCGGATGCGTGCCCGGATTGAGAAAATCGTTGTCCCGAAACAGTGATTTCCGGTACTGGCGGGTAATATGATAAAATGGCTGTAAGGATACGGATATGCTTGACAATCTAAGTGGAAGATTCAACCGGGTTCTGCGCTTCCTCAAGGGGGAAGCCCAGATAACGGAAGATAACATGAAGCAGGCTTTACGGGAGATCCGCCTTTCTCTTCTGGAGGCGGATGTCAATTTCCGTGTGGTGAAGCAGTTTGTCGCCAATATCAGGGAACGGGCGCTGGGAAGTGAAGTCCGGGAAAGCCTGTCGCCCTACCAGCAGATCGTCAAGATCGTTCAGGCGGAGTTGACCGGTTTGCTGGGCACCGGGCACCGGGAACTGGTCCGGGCCCCGAAAAAACCCTCTGTTATCATGCTTGTGGGGCTGCAGGGAACGGGAAAAACCACTACCGCCGGAAAGCTGGCCCGCAACCTGATCGACAAGGGCATGAGCGTGTTGCTGTGTTCACTGGACCTGAAACGACTGGCAGCGGTGGAGCAACTGGCCACGGTGGCCCGGGAAGCCGGTGCAGCCGTGCATACGCCGCGTGAGGGCGTAACGGCTCGTAAAATGGTTCCCGCGCTGATGCGTGAGGCCCGTGAATACGGATATGACTATGTCATCGCGGATACAGCGGGTCGGCTGCACATCGATGATGAACTCATGACCGAACTGTCTTCTCTCAAGGAGATGCTGAATCCCGTTGAGGTGATTTTTGTGGGGGATGCCCTGACGGGTCAGGATGCGGTGGAATCCGCGCGAAGGTTTAATGAAACCGTTGGAATTTCAGCCATCATTCTGACAAAAATGGACGCGGATGCCCGTGGTGGGGCGGCATTATCCATGGTCAGCACAACCGGGAAGCCCATTGTCTTTATCGGTGTGGGTGAAAAGCCGACGGACCTGAAGCCTTTTCATCCCGATCGACTCGCGGCCCAGATTCTCGGCATGGGGGATGTGTTATCCCTGATTGAACGCGCTGAGAAGGAGTTTGATCAGAAAGAGGCTGAGCAGGTGGCGCGTCGGATGATGAGAAATGAATTTTCTCTCGAAGACTTCATGAATCAGCTGCAACAGATGACCCGTCTCGGGTCAATGAAGGAGATCATGGGGATGCTGCCACAGATGAAGGGGATGCCGGCCGGATTGCAGGGCGTTGAAATGGATGATCAGGGCATCAGCCACATGATCGCCATCATTCGTTCCATGACACATGAAGAGAGAAACCGCCCCAAGATGATCAATGGCCAGCGCCGCATGCGTATCGCCCGGGGAGCGGGGCGAAATGTCCAGGAGGTCAATCGTCTTCTCAAGGGGTACCGGGAGATGAAGAAGACGATGGGCAAACCCCTCTTTCGCAAGATGATGAAAAGGTTTGACATTTCTTAGGAAATATTGTAAATTCAATCTTTACGCTTGAGGAGAATGCACTGATGGTAGCCATAAGACTGACTCGTGCCGGGACCAAACATCGTCCTTTTTATCGCATTGTCGCAATTGACAGAGAAAGACCCAGAGAATCTCGTTATATCGATCTTCTTGGACACTATAACCCCATGAGCGACCCCGCCGAGATCAAACTCGACGTCGAAAAATACAACGACTGGATTAAAAAGGGAGCGAAACCATCCCAAACTGTTCGATCGCTGTTAAAGAGGGTCTTGCGATCCGAAAACTAAGGAGGGAAGCGTGAAAGAACTGGTGGAAACGGTATGCAGGTCACTGGTTGACAATCCCGAAGAGGTATCCGTGACGCAGATTGATGGTGAGCAGACAACCATTCTGGAGCTTCGTGTGGCACAAAGCGATCTTGGAAAGGTAATCGGTAAGCAGGGAAGGACCGCCCGGGCAATCCGTACGATTCTCGCGGCAGCCGGAATGAAGCAGAGAAGGCGTTTCAACCTGGAAATCATCGAGCGTTACGAGCAGCAGCAACAGCAGTAGGACTTGTTGCGGTTTCTGGGAAGTATTCAGAAAACCAGGGGGATTAAGGGGGAGGTTGTGATGATGCCTTCCCCGGATTTGCTTGAGGGGGATCTCAAATCCGAGAGATCCGTTTTTTTGCAGTCCGAGAAGTATACCCGGAACCGGATCTTGTCTGGAGTCCGTCAGATCCGTGGGGTATGGGTACTGAAATTCAAGGATTGTGACACCATAGAGGATGCGTATCGCCTGGTGGGATACGAAGTCTGGACCCAGGAAGCCGCCCCTCCCCGCGAAGAAGCGGATGACGCCCCACTGCATTACGCTGTGTTTGATGAGCAGGGGAATTCCTGGGGAATTGTTGTCGCAACATCAAAAGATCAGTGGACGGCAACCCTGGAAGTCGAACATCAGGGGCGCCGCATTCTGATTCCCTGGCATCCGGAAATTGTCCTGGAGGTGGATTCGGTGGAACGCCGGGTCTTGATCTCTCCTCCTGAAGGTTTGATGGACCTGAATTCATGATCTTTTCAGTACTGACGATTTTCCCGGAAATGGTGCGCAGTATCCTGACTTGTGGACTTTTATCCAAAGCCATTGAGAAGGGAGCCCTTCAGGTCAACGTCTATGACCTGCGGGATTTTACTCTGGACAAACATCGTAAAGTGGACGATCGTCCTTTTGGCGGCGGTCCTGGAATGGTGATGAAGCCGGGTCCTCTATTCCGGGCCGTGGATTGGGTCAACAACCAATCTCCGGGCAGGGTGATTCTGTTCTCGGCATACGCGCCGATTTTGACTCAGGACAGGGTAAAGGATTTTTCCAGGCAGTCTCATCTGATCCTCGTATGCGGGCGATATGAAGGCGTGGACCAGCGCTTTATTGACAGCCGCGTGGATGAGGAGGTTTCCATCGGTCCCTATGTGCTGATGGGGGGGGAACTGGCTGCCGGTGTTCTGGTTGAAAGTACGGCACGCATGTTGGGAGGCGTGATCGGCAATCCCGAGTCCGTATCCACGGATTCCTATTATGCGGGGAATCTTGGGGGATGGCCCCAGTATACGCAGCCCCGGGATTTCAATGGAATCATGGTTCCGGATGTTCTCTTGTCGGGGCATCATCGCGACATTGAAGATTGGAGGCGGAGGAATCGATTTGTTCCTCCATCTTCCGACACGGATAAAGATAAAGGAAAATAGGATCAGGAGGAAATCATGAAGCGAATCGTGGAATGTGTCCCGAATTTTTCCGAAGGCAGAGATATGTCGATTATCAATCAGATCACTCTGGAAATCAGTGGAGTGGAGGATGTGGAGTTGCTGGACGTGGATCCCGGCCGGGATACCAATCGCACGGTGGTCACGTTTGCCGGATCTCCCGAACAGGTGGGTGAAGCGGCGTTTCGGGCCATCCGGAAGGCGGCGGAACTGATCGATATGCAGTCTCACAGTGGCGCCCATGCGCGGCTGGGAGCCACGGATGTCTGCCCTTTCGTTCCCGTGGCGGGGGTGACCATGGAAGATTGCGTGCGAATCTCCCGTGAAGTCGGCCGTCGCGTGGCGGAGGAGTTGAAAATTCCTGTTTTTCTCTATGCTGAATCCGCCTCCACTCCGGAAAGAAGACGGCTTCCAGATATCCGCCAGGGAGAATATGAGGCGCTTCCTGAAAAACTGAAGCGCAGTGATTTCAAACCCGATTTCGGAGAACCGGTATTTAATTCGCGTTCCGGCGCAACGGTTATCGGTGCTCGTGGCTTCCTGATTGCCTATAACGTAAACCTGAATACCCGCAGTGTAAAGCTGGCAAACCGGATTGCCAAACGGGTACGGGAAAAGGGGCGGATGGTTAAAAACAAGGAGACCGGCAAACGGGAGCAGGTTCCCGGCACGTTGAAAGGGGTTCAGGGAATCGGCTGGTATATCGATGAATACAATATGGCCCAGGTTTCGGTCAACATCCTGGATTACCGTGAAACGCCGTTGTACCGGGTATTTGAAGAGTGTGAACGCTTTGGCGGCGAGATTGGTGTCCGGGTGACCGGGAGTGAGCTGGTGGGATTGATTCCGCTGGAGGCCATGCTGCAGACCGGCCGTCATTTCCTCCGCAAGCAGGGCGTATCCACGGGAGTGACCGAGGGGGAATTGGTGAGGGTTGCCGTTCGCAGCCTCGGACTGGATGAACTGGCGCCATTTGATGTGGACAAACGAATTATTGAGTATCGGTTCAGGCGCAGAGGACCCCTCGCTTCAATGGACACCTACGCCTTTACCGCTGAGTTGGCTTCCGACTCTCCCGCTCCCGGAGGAGGGAGCGTGTCGGCCCTGATGGGGGCGTTGTCCGCTGGGCTGAGTGCGATGGTGGGAAATCTCACCAGTGGAAAGCTCAAATACAAGGCTGTTCGTGAACGGATGATCGAGATCGCTGAAGAGGGTCAGGACCTGATGACTTTTTTCACCGAAGCCATTGATCGGGACACGGACGCATTCAACCGCATCATGGAGGCCTTCGCGCTGCCCAAGGGATCGGAAGCGGAGGCAGGTGTGCGCAAGGCAGCCATTGATGAGGCCACGAGGGAGGCCATCCGGGTCCCCCTGGGCGTATTGGAAAAGGCGTCACGGGCCGTGGAGCTGGCGAAAACAGCCGCGGAAATAGGCAATCGAAATTCCTTGTCTGATGCCGGAGTCGCGGGCCTTGCGGCCGCGGCTTGTGCGCGCGGTGCCTATTACAACGTGATGATCAATCTGCAGGGCATGGCGGAAGAACCCTTTGTTTCGGAGACCACTGACCAGGCGGCGAGTCTGCTGCGGGAAGCGGAGTCCACCGCGGATTCGATCCGGGACCTGATGGATGAGGGCTTTGGTGATGATATGGGGTGATCGGGTAAGGGGGGAAAACTACTTTTTACGTCGCCCGAACAGGGACGAACGTTTTTTCTTAACCGGTTCCACCAGCAGGTCCAATCTTTTGCGTGCGAGCTTGTGGTCCGGGTTGATGGATAAGGCCTTTTTGTAGAAACCCTCGGCCCTGTTTTTCAGACCTTCCTCGTGAAACAACAGACCCAGCCCGGTGAAGGCGTCTGCATTCCAGGGATCCAGTTCAACCGCCTTTTTCAGGTTGTTTTCCGCTGATCTCCTGAGAGAGGGAATATGAACCTGGGCCATTCCCAGGAGAAGAAAATACGCTGATTTGCCCGAATCCAGGCGTGTGGCTTCATCCATCAATGTGGAGGCCTCCCAGAATTTCTGTTGATTGTACAGGGTGCGGGCCTTCTGCGACAGAATACGGGCTTTTTCCTTGAGATTTCCCTGAATACGGTTGCCATCTTCCCCTTCGGACTCACCATGGATGTCATATTCTTCCCTGCGGCTGGGATTGATCAATGTATCGTATGCTTTGTTGATGGCGGCAAAAACAAAATTGGCCTTGCTCTTGATTTCCGGATCCGGGGCGTAAGAGATGCGATCCGGATGATAGTTTTTGGCCAGTCTGAAATACGCGGATTTAATCTCCTTTTCCTCCGCGTTGTCTTTCAGCCCCAGCAATTCGTAATGATTTATGGATCGGCTTTGCAGGCGACTGAAAAGGGCCAGAAGGTTTTCAACATTTTTATCCATCTCTCTGGATGAATTTGAAATTTCTCGAAAATCCAGGGTGTTGATCAGATAGAGGAGGGTGAGTGTTTTCCAGGCGGTTTCCTCCGGAACCTTCAGGTGCTGATGCAGCAGGCTGCAGGGTATATTCCGAAGGTCCTTCAATTGATTATGGAAACTCCGTGCTTTGGGATCGAGTTTTGGCAGAGTTTCATCCGAAATGGGCAGGGGGTGGACGGCCCAGTCGAAAAAATGGTTGCGGAAATAGGCAAGGTTGTCCATCTTGGAGATTCCCGTTAAGATCACGTCAGGCAAAGGGACACCAAAGCGGCTGTCTTCTGGAAGGTCCGGGATACGGGCAGAGAAAGTCCATGAGCCGGAAGACATGGACATGGCCGATGCGGCAATGGTGATGACCTGATGGACCAGGGCTTTGCGGAGGATTTCCTCATCCAGAATCTTCTCTGCGATCAGGAGTTGCCCCAGCCGTTCCTTACGGTCCTCCATCAGCTTGTGAATGTTCCAGAACCTTGTCTGGTCAATGTTTCCCAGCTTATAGAGAATCTCTCCCAGACGCTCCTGGATGATTGTGGTATTTGCAAAATCGAGTTTCCCGTCGCGAAAAAAAAGAGTTTTGGAAAACTGGCTGCTCTGGATCTGCAACTCTCCACTGAGCCCTTCCGCGTGAACTTTCCGGTACAATATTGCGACGGGCTGTTCAATGATACGATTGGCCATTCTGCTCCAGGCTGATTCCAGGCTGCGGCTGCCCGAATCAACGATTCTATAATATTTACATACTTTAAATAAATCCGGTTGTCAATTCCGGTGCGGTTTAATTTCCCGGAAGTGCGCTATCCTTGACAAAATTTCGGTTTTGTTCTATCTAAAAAGCAGTGGATATTGTTGAATGCTGTGGGAGATGTCCCGTCCTGCGGAGAGATTCGCCGGATTGGCGGGAGGGGAGATTGTCCCCGGGCGAAGGGGTATTCGGAAAAAAGCTGGTCTTTTTTCCGCAACCATAGGAGAGAACCATGAAACATACTGTCGGTATATTGGCCATCCTGATTTTTTCATGCGGTTTGATCGCACAGACAGATGCCGGGAAAAAACAGACAAAACTGAATATTCGTACGGCATACGTGTTTAAAGCGGAATCCCTCCTTCTGTCCCCAGCGGACCTGTACTGTTCGTTCATGATCAGTCCCGGAATTGACGAATCGATCCGGATCATCGGTGCGGCTGAGCAGGATTTTGATCGAACCATTTTTACAACCGGGGACGCAATGTATATCAACCGCGGGGAGGATTCTGGCATTGCCGTGGGGGATCATTTTCAGGTGATTTCAAAAGGAAGCAAGATCCCGGATCCCCATTCCGCGCGGAGTCTGGGATATTATTTCCGGTATCGTGGAGAGGTGGAGGTAACCTGCGTTTTTCCCGAGAGAGCGCAGATCAAGCTGAAACAGATCTGCTCTCCCGTTGAAGCGGGCCATTTTCTGGTTCCCTACAGCGAACAGGAACCGGTTTTTCAACGCAGCCCCAGGTACACGGATTGTCATATTCCGGAGACCGGCGCCACGGGACGGGTGGTATACCTGGATCTGGAACAGGATGTTTCCCGTGAGATTTCGGCCAGGGCACACATGATCTCCGTCAATCTGGGAATGGATGTGGTGAGCCGGGGAGATTTTCTACTCTTTTACAAAATGCTGAGCCGGGAACTGCCTCCGGTCATTGTGGGTACCGGTATTGTCCTGAATCCGCAGAACACGAATTCCACGGTAAAAATCCTTGACAGTTCCCAACCCCTGGAGATTGGATTTTACGCGGTCCTGCTTCCCCGGGTCGAAGCGGCCCCGACTCCGGTCTCCAGTGATGAGATTCCGATTCTGGAGGAACTCAAGGAGAAGGGCGAGGCGGAAGGGGAATCCGTTTCAGAGTTTACCGCGAATGTATATTTTGATCTGAACGGCACCGACATATCGGACCTTGCGAAAAGCGAACTTCAGCGTGCGGCGGATTTCCTGGAAGGGAAATCCGAGTATATGGTCATCCTCAAGGGGTATACCTGTAGTATCGGGAATGAAAAATACAATCTCGCTCTTTCCCAGAAACGGGTGGAGAAGATTCAGAAGTATATGGCGGATACTTTCAGCATCGGCGATGACTTTTTCGAATCCCATTTTTATGGCGAAAAAGAATCCCTTTTTGACAATAGTGTCGAAGCGGAACGCCGGAAGAACCGCAGAGTTTTATTGAAAATACTGGCACGATGAAACGCACAGCGGTTTTCCTGACATTGGTTTTTCTTGGGACGGGAATCACTGGCCTTCCCCTCCGGGGCCAGAGGATCGATCTGGTCAAACTCAAAAAAGAGGAAGCGGAACGTCGCAAGAAATTGGCTCAGATGAAGAAAAAAAAGGGTCAATTGGTGCGCGTTGACAATAGGAATCTGAAAAAAATTGCCGCCAAATCCCGACCCCTCGGGTATGCGGAGGCAAAAAGTGATACTGAAAAGAAGGAATCCGGGGAACCCATTCCCGCACAGCCACTGAGTCTCGGGTCTGAGACGGGTGGTGAATCGGAAATCGGGGAAGATGGCGGTAAGCACAACGCTGAATACTGGCAGCAATTGAAGCGAGGGCTTGAAGAGAGTATCGTTGACCTGGAGAAGCGAATCAGCGCGGACCAACTCCGTTTAAACCTGCTTCATTCCCAGTATCTCACCCAGGACCTTCCCCTGAAGAAGCAGCAGATTAAAGAGGAACTGGACAATTTGAAGATCAAACATGAATCGGACAAAGAGCGGTTGAAGACGTTGAATCGGGAACTGGAACAACTGCATGAAAGGGCCCGTAGAGCCGGCGTGCCCCCCGGCTGGCTTCGGTAGAACCTTTTTTTCTGCGGTTCCCAAGATCAATATCGCGGAGGAAGATACAGGTATGTACCCAGTCATTGAATGGAAGGACAATCAGGTCAGCATGCTTGACCAGCGCCTGCTTCCCCTGACGGAGAAGCAGGTGATTCACAGCCATTATTCAGAGGTGGCGGACAGTATCCGGGATATGGTAATCCGGGGAGCTCCGGCCATCGGGGTGGCCGCGGCCATGGGAGTGGCCCTGGGTGTTTTGAATGCCGGTGATTCGATTCACCGTGAGTTTCCCCGCATCCTGAAACGAATCGGGTCCACCCGGCCCACCGCGGTCAACCTCTTCTGGGCGCTGGAGCGCATGCGTAGAGTATATGAAGCGAACCGGGATGACCTTGGGGAATTGCGGAAGCGAATGGTCGCTGAAGCCGTGGCCATGGATCGTGAAGACGTTGAAATTAACCGACGGATCGGGAAAAACGGTCGTGATCTGCTGCAGGATGGAATGCGTGTCCTGACCCATTGCAATGCGGGAGCTCTCGCCACAGCCGGGTATGGGACCGCTCTGGGTGTGGTTCGCGCCGCGGTGGCGCAGGGGAAGGATATCCGAGTGATCGCGGATGAAACCCGCCCTTACCTGCAGGGAGCTCGGCTGACGGTATGGGAGTTGCAGCAGGATCAGATCCCGGTCACATTGATCACGGACAGTATGGCTGGGTACATGATGCAGCAGGGGCGGGTGGATGCCGTGATTGTCGGATCGGATCGGATCGCGGCCAATGGGGATGTGGCCAACAAGATCGGCACCTATTCGGTGGCAGTACTGGCCGGCCATCACCGCATTCCGTTTTATGTGGCGGCTCCCATGTCCACAGTGGACATGTCACTGAAAACAGGGGAGGCCATTCCCATTGAAGAACGCGATGGGGAAGAAATTCGGAATTTTCGTGGTGAAAGAGTGGCCCGACGGGAAACTGATGTGGCGAATCCCGCTTTTGACGTGACTCCGAATCAACTGGTGAGCGCGATTATAACGGAGAAAGGGGTGGCCGGAGGAAACCTGGCCGAGGCTCTGGCCGGAATGCAGAAGGATTGAGGTGACCATGAGAGTGGTCCTGAAGGCCACGCTTTTTTTTATGATCGTCGTGGGTCCGATCTTGACGCGGCCGCTTTATTCTCTTAAGGATCTGAATCCGGAAGACTACCTCCCCACCCAGTGGACCATTGAAAAGGGTTTGCCCCAGAACACGGTAAAGGCCTTGTGCCGAACTCCGGACGGGTATCTCTGGCTGGGCACCCGCTCCGGGATTGTTCGGTTTGATGGAATTCGTTTTCACGTGCTGAATCGATGGAACTCTCCCCTGCTGCCCAGTGAGGAGGTACTGTCTCTCTTTCCTGAACCCAGCGGCGGGCTCTGGGTGGGAACCTCCGCCGGACTTGTTTTCCTTGGGGAAAGGGGATGGGAAGCCCTGTCTCATGAGGAAACGGGGTCCGGAAATTTTCCCATCACGGCGCTGACCACGGATCAATTCGGGAATCTATGGGTCGGTACGCCTGGAGGATTGTTCCAGGTAAAAAAAGGCACCCGCAGCATGCAACAGGTTCAGAGCCGGGGCCACCCGGATTCGGTTTTCTCCCTGGTCCGCAATCATCGGGGAGAAATTTTTCTGGGAACCGGTAATGGGCGGATATTTCGCTTTACGGCGGATCGGCCGGAAGCCATCCAGCGGGTATCCGGTGTTCCGGGTCGTATCCATTCCATGGCGGCGGATGGCGCCGGAGGACTCTGGGTGGCGGCATCCTCAGGGCTGTTCCAATTGAATCTTCCCGGTGGGGAACCCGAATGGATCCGTTTGGAGATCGATGCCGTGCCCGTCACTCTTCTGCCTGCTGACGAATCGACCTTGTGGGTGGGTACGCGTCAGCAGGGATTGCTGCGGGTGAGTCGGGATCGAACCCAACCGGTTCAATTTTCCCTGTTTGGGGAGCGGTCGGTTCTCAGCATAATGATGGATCGGGAGGGGAACCTCTGGGTGGGGACGGATGTGTCCGGTCTGTTCCGCCTGCGCAAACGGTCCATCCTTCCACTGGGCACAACGGTGGGTCCCGTGGCGGCTGTTATTGAAGGAGAACCCGGAGAGATCTGGATGACGCGTCGCCAGGGCGGCATCGTTCGATTCCGGGACGGCGGCCGTCTGTTTCCTGAAAACGGCGGTGATGTGGGACCTGCCTTGAAATCCGCGATCAGTCTATGGAAACAGAGCGCTGGTGGCATCTGGGCCGGTACAAGAGGTCAGGGAATTCTCAGACTCCAGGCGGATCGTGAACAGGAAAGGTCTTTTCTGACCGGGTTGCGTGTCTCGATCCATGCGGTGATCGAGGATTCCGGGGGTGAAACCTGGGTCGCCACGGATGGGGGCGTGTTTCGGGGCAAGCCCGGAGCTTTCCAGCCGGTTGCCATGTTCAGTGGAAAAAATGTGGCTGTTTCCTCTCTCCTGAAAGGGCCGAATGGCGTACTATGGGCAGGAGGAGATCAGGGGGTCTGGCAACACCGGGAAGGGGTGTGGAAGCGACTCTCTTCCAAAGCGGAAGGAGAAGGCCCCCGTGAGGTGACCACGCTGTTCCTTGATCAAAATAGAATTTTATGGGCCGGTACCGGAGGTTGGGGGCTGTTTGGATACAATGAGGGGCAGTGGACTCGCTTTGATGAATCCCGGGGCCTTCCGGACAATTACATACTTGGGATCCTTCAGGATGATGACGGTTATCTCTGGTGTGGATGTCATCGCGGAATTTTTCGAATTCAGAAAACAGACACGCGGATGTTGTTCACAAAGGAACCATCTCAGGTGGATTGCCTGGTATGGAACGAAAGTGAGGGGATGGCAAACAGCGAATGTACGGCGGATGCCCAGCCGTCTGCCTGGAAAACCCATGATGGTCATCTCCTTTTTACAACGGTTCAGGGAGTGGCTGATGTAAATCCCTCCGGAATCTCCCAACAGCGGTCCCGGATCCCGGTGATCATAGAGAATGTGCTTGCGGACAGCCGTTTACTGGACATGACTCACCCGATCCGTCTGTCCGGAAAAGTGGAGATGCTGGAAATCTACTATACCTGCCCCAGCCTCACGGCACCGGAAAAGTTGCTCTTCCGATATCGTCTGAGAGGTTTTGATGATCGTTGGACCGTATCCAGACCCGGCCAGGAGCGAACCGCGCTTTACTTGAACCTGGTCCCGGGATCTTATGAATTCGAGATCTCCGCTCGAATGGACACGGGGCTGTGGACCTCTCCTCAGAAAACGTTTGTTTTTAAAATCGGAGGCGGAAACCGGATTATTTTCCTGATTCTCCTTCTGCCGCTGCTGATTGGAGGCGGGATTCTGGTGAAACGGAGATCATCTCAGCCACCTTCGGCGGAAAAGTACCGGACTTCAGGGTTGACACCGGATGTGGCCAAGAGCAAGCTGAACGATCTATTGCGGATCATGGAGGAGGAAAAGCCATATCTTGACGCAGACCTCAGTCTGGGCCGACTGGCCGGGAATCTGGGGATTCATACCAATTATCTCTCACGGATCATCAATGAATACAGAAACCAGAGCTTCAATGATTTTATCAACCAGTATCGTATTCATGAGGCCCAGACCCGGCTGAAGG